>NZ_CAWNMS010000038.1:0-45534 GCF_963875605.1 Vibrio sp. V04_P4A5T148 | reverse complement strand
CGAAAATTTTGTGAATTGGTTGTGATTCCGTCATTTTTTTGCCCCTTAAATGTACTGATTAAGCTCTGTTTCTAGTTGTTTAACCGAAACGTTATTTTCACTAGCCACTAGAGCCACAAACTCTGCATAACGTTCTTGACCATCTTCGCATGAGTCCATGAGTTGAAGAACGCGAGTAACACTGTCTGATTTCATCACTACTATCTCGTTGTTTGCTTAACTTGAGACAACTATAACACTTGGGTTATATAACACAAGTGTTATTTAAGGCTTTTTAAATATTTTCGTTTTGCTTGTAAGCATCACCCAATCACCATTATCAAGCCTAGCCACCTCGTAACCTTTAGATACTAAGTTGTTTAGCTGCTGAACGGTTTTAATTCCTGCCGCTTTCGCTGCTACCTCTCGATTACCGCCATAGTAATCATTGACCATTTGGACAATAGAAATTCGCATATTAAACCCTTAGTTAATAACACTTGGATTATATAACAGTTGCATTATATATCAAACTAAAATGCCATATCTGCGATTGCTAACATACTCACTGTATCTGACTGGTGTTATTAGGTTTGGGGAAAACGCGACTGCTAGAAATAAGGCTAAAATTTGCACACTTAATTGAACCCATATAAACTACAATCAAACTAGGTTCAAAAAAGTATGGTGATATATGTCTGTATATTTAAGCCTTGGCAAAGATACACAAGGCAACTTTCATCACATTAACTCGCAGAAGTCAGGCAAGGGTGATTTAGCTTGCCCTTTCTGCCAGTGTTCATTAATCGCGGTGAAAGGTAAAACGAAAGCGGCTCACTTTAGACATGACGGCGAGACTTGTAACGAGTCTATGAATGAGATCCCGCAGATCCCCGCATGGCATCACTTTCACCTCAACTATCCATTAGAGATCATCGACGCTTTAAAGGACGGCTATCAAGCGGATAGCAAGTCGCCAAACGTGTTTCAACATTGGAAGTCTGGATTACATAGCTTTACACGTACAGCCCAACAAGAACTGTTTAGCCGTGACGACTGGACAGATAACCTTATCTTTACCGATACCGCTAGAACCATCCTTGGCAGCTTACCCCTACTAGGGTTTAGCCAGTGGATGCGTAATACCTTACAAATGCGTGTCCACACGTTGCGCGAAGCAATAGAACAAGGGACACAACATCGAGCTTGGCTCGAAATTGAGGCGCACCGCCAGCAAGCAATTCTTAAAGCATCACTGTATCTGTTTGAGTACCAACTAGAGGATAACAGCGTTATTCACAAGGTTGGGAGAACATCGAGAGAGCCAGAGGAACGCTTGAAAGAAACGGTACTCGATTTAGAAAAAGCCACTGGTAAGGCCGTAATAAAAAGCACTGTTTTGCGCAAAGTTGCGAATTGTGGTCACGTTGAAAAGTATGTTTTTCATCGTTACAACAATCAGTTAGTTAACATTGGGTCACACACAGAATACCTGGTACTTGATGACAAATCATTGAAGCGATTGAAAGCGGAATTTACCAAGCTGACCAACAATCTAGAACCCTTCAACAAAGCGGAGCGATTCGTTGTTACAGGCCGTTGGAAGTATGAAGAAAAACGCCTCGCAGCCTCTAAACGTGGCATCGAGCTAACCCAACGCGAAAGCGGTAAGTTTGGTCGGCCTAAAGGAACGACGGTCGGCACTGACGACTTTCTGTTAAAGCACTCAGATATCGTAACCAGTTTAGAGCGTGGCCGCTCTATCAACCAAACAGCAGAATTTACAGGTAAAGGACGTTCAACCGTCAAGCGCGTAAAAGCAGCCATGAACAAATGAGGGAAAGCGTCCAACCCGACTTTTACACAACTACACAATCGCTCTCTAGATAATCCCTAGGGGTCTAGAGAACTCATGTGCATTTGTGCAAAAGTCTAAGAGTCAATTATTCTGCCCGTCTTTCATTTCAGATCACAAAACAGGTCTTGGCCACTCGAACCGGTGATTATTTTCTACTGTATTATTCGCACTAGGTACACTTTAATCAGAACAATCTAAAATCTGTTTTAAATTTAACCCAAGGCGCTCGATGCCTGAAAACTATGTTTTTAGGGATTGAGGGTCTAGCGGGTAAGCAAAGCTGTAGGGCGGCATTGAGCCCTATTTGTGCAGAACTGCACAAATGAGTGCACTAAATTGTTTCTTTGAACAAGACAGTATATGATTGAAAAACAACGCATCGAGCGTTGTAGTCTTGGGTCGTCAACTCTCATAATCGAGTGGTTGCCACCCAAGATTATGATTGATGAGACCTGTCAATCCACAAAGCCTTAAAGGTGGTCAAAATGGTTACTTTGCTAACTAGATTCTGTGACTTAGAACTCCAATTAATGATTGAAGCTGCGAAAGTAAAATTCAATCTGCCAACACAAGATCTTGAATTAGATATTGAGGCATTGGATCTAGGCTTTTCATTAGCTATATCAGGCTTTTCTTCTAAAAATGGTTGGCTTGGAGAAGTAATAGACAATATCAAAGCCCTTGATATGTCTGTATATCGATCCTTTCAACAAGGTTTTAGATTCGGGTCAGATTATTTAGAAAATGAATGTTAATTAGTTAGTTATATGACGCAATAGCTTAGGCTGTTAAGTCTTGGGTTGTTACCTCTCATTGTCGAGGGGTTGCCCCAAGATGATGATTGATAACAAACAAATCAATCCTTCATATAAGGTGATCATAATGATTACTTCATCAATCGTACCTACCGAAGAACGTACAAACTTCTTTCTTTCAATAACAGAGCAATACTTCTGGTTTCAGGATGCAATCTTTCATTTCTGTAAGGTGCATTGTGTTGATTTTTACGGTGCTTTTTGGCAATACATCGAGTTAGATAACGGGGGGAAGTATCTTTACCCTGTTGATTGTCCAGAGATCTTAACTGTTACTAGTAAAAATCACCAAGTGAGCTTGAAGCTATCTAGTGAAGCAACGGGAATTTACATCACCCTCGTTACTCTTAGTTACTATGCTTTTGCTGCTTGGAGACAAAACGATGCTCAAGAAATGGATCGAATTGCATTACTTGAGAAAAAGTTGATGGATTTTGCAGAGCAACATCCAGAATTTCACAAAATCAGTGAGTTATTGAATGACGAGGTGAGTGAATGAGTACACTCAACATGGAACAAGCCATTTTTCAATGTGCTTATACGTTCTCTAAATAAACATTAGTACCAATAAATTAAGCCCTCCAATCGAGGGCTTTTTCATTGACAGGTTATTCAGTAAGAGATAGATTCATTGACGGCAACCACTCGATTACGAGTATAAAGCTAACCATTAGTGGTTAGCTTTTTTTTCGCCCAACGATAACTGAAAGTTAATCGTTGTACCCCCACAATTTTCGTGACGCTCGATGTTGGCCAAAGCGGATCGGTAGCGAGGGCAGCTCTCCCCTTTCGATAAATCCAACAAATCACTGATATACTCTGTAACGCTACTGTAAACCACACTATAAAATGGACTCTCAGAACGAGAGTCGTACACGGTACTTGAACGAACACGTTTAATATCAACCATTCTTGCCACTACCATATTTATCAATGATATATTGTAGAGCTTCTTCAGCAAGATCAGGGGCTGATTTAACGCCTTTCATTTTGTAGACCGTTAGATCATATTTTTTCCAGATCTTGTCTTGGACATAAATCCCTCTGGTTTTCCGCTGTGGTTTTTTTACTCGCTTACTCTTAACCAAAACCATTCTAGGGGCTTCAGAATTTTCAGTTTGTCCCGTTTCAACATTCGCTTGAGCTCGCTGATTCTCTTCTTCTAACCAATCTGCCATACATCCCCCTTACTTAGCCTTAGCATTCTCTAATAGAATATGTGTCATTATCTGTAAAAATTCTCTTCTGCGATCCGCAACCTTATACGCTCGATTGAGCTTAGAATCAAAGATAGAAACATAATCGTCTGATGCGCGACTAAACACGCCAGAGGACGGAATTACGAACGCTCCACACTTTTTCAAAGCCTCTGTTATATCGACTTCCGATTGTCTGTGCTGATTACCGTCAGTAACAATGGTAATGATTCGTTTACCCTGCTTCTCTGCTCGTAAACTTGCGTCTTTATAGGTCGCGTATTGGTCACGCGCAGGTTTGAGTGGCATAACTAATAGCTCACCTTTGGGTACTTCCCAATCGGAGGCCTGATGATCAAAGAAAATCACATCAACGTTTGGTCGTTCCGTTGGAATCGTTGAAACGACTTCGAATGGAAGCGAGCCGTATTTGGCATAGAGAGAAGTTGTGCCTTGGGGGTCTTGGCAAATCACTAAAACTTTCTTACCAAGCTCGATTGTTGCTGCTGCCAAGTTAATAGTACACATTGACTTACCTTGACCACCTTTCGGATTCCATACGTGTATAATTTTCATGCTCTCAACCCTATAACAAAATAGTTATATAACTATAAAACTATATATTTATATAGTCAATATTGATAAGCAAAAAAAACCCTGTGAAATTCACAGGGCAATTTGATGTATAGAAAGGTTATTGTTACGCAACATTTTTAGATTTAGCATCTTCTGATACTAACTCCATCAAGAACTGATGCGACTTACTGGCCAGTGATGCAGCTTTGAAAATGTAACGTTTATCATCTTTCAAAGCCTTCAACCAACTAGCGATATAAGATTCGTGTTGAACTTCACCGACAATCCCCAATCCCGCCATTAAGAATGAACAACCCAACTCAGCAACAAGCTCTTCGAAAGCGTAGTCTTTACTGCCAAACTTACCTTTTAAATCACGATTTAATCGTGATTTATGCCCCGTCCAGTGAGTGATTTCATGCAGCACAGTTGCGTAGAGATCACTTGTTTCGTTGAAGCGGTTCAGTTCCGGTATAACAATTTCATCGGTAGATGGGCTGAAATACGCCCGCTGACCTTTGTATGTAATTGCAGCACCAGTACGGCTTATAAAGTTTTCTACGTGCTCTAAGCGCTCAACATCTGTTTTAGTTACTTCTTCAGAAGCAACCTCAAACTGAACGTTTTCAATCTGTTCTGTATTGAAAACATAAAATGTTTTAAGCATTGGGTACATTTCATTTTCATCTTCGCTACCAGTTTTTTGCACCATCTTATAAAAGAAAATGCGAGTACCTTTCTCGCCTTTACGAACCCAACCGCCTAGATCACTTGCTTGTTTTGCTGTAACCCAAGATGAAGACGTAAAGCCTTGCTTTGTAGCACTCATCCACAGCAGCATGATATTCAAGCCGTTGTAGAAATTACCTGTTGTAGCGTTAGATGGAAGACCATTAACAACGGTGCGATCCCAAGGGCATACCCAAGGTTTTACACCCGCTTCGAGTGCTTCAATGATTTGATTGGTAATTTCTTGGTAGAAATCAAATGAAGGTTTTTTGTTAGCAACCATGATAAAACTCCAAATAACATAAACTGAAATTTTAACTGGCGGTTGCCAGTTAAAAACTGGCAACACCTAAAGGGTGCTATAAAAAATTATTGGTTAGATTTGAACATTTAACGTTTTAACGACTTTTAAAAGTCCAACAGATGAATCTAAAACTATTCCATCATCATATAAAGATGGAAGCGAAGTATTAACCGCCCGTTGGATTTTCATTGGAACATTACCAACAAAGCCCGTTTTACGTCTAATGTCTGAATCAGAACTAACAAGAACAATTCTATTCAAAGAATAAGATTGCCCTTCAAATTCAACCAAAATTTCTTGTAGATAAAGATTGTTGTTAGCAGCCATGACGCTACTCCTTTCGTTAAGTTAGCAAAATATTTCAAATTACTAATTTAACTGGCATTTGCCAGTTAAACTGGCAAAGCCTGAGTATGTGAATACTCGCGGATTTTATATCACGTTGTCACTCTTGAGTCAAAGAGTCCTCCGGCGTATCAAAGTACACATCAAAGAACGCATTGCAGTAGATACAGTGAATCTCGAAACGCCCGATCAGCTCTGCTTTGCTACTGATTTTCAATCCGCGGTTTTTTAATATCCTTTGGCAAAAAGGGCATTCAACGTTAACCGTTAGATTTTCATTGATTGATTCAACCATCGTAACTTACTCAAATGAAATTAACATATAGCTATAAAACACTATAAATATATAGCTATATAGTAATATCATTTACCAACTTTTTATTGAGTTGCCTCTATTGGCTTTCTGATCTTCATCGAGTGCCACCAATAAACCGTCAGGAATTGGAATACCGAATCGGTGCAGAACTGCAACAAATGGATCAAATGATGTTGGGTGCGAAACCTTTTCATAGAGATTGGAGTATGCAACATCTTCATCGTTCCGATCATCTTCTATGACTAGAAAAAAACCCTGCATTGGTCTATCAAATCCACATAGCACTGAATAGTGGCCATGTTCGAATGTGTGCTGTGACATTATAAGTCCTTCTGTTTTGTACTGGTGTTTTTAAGATGTGTCAGCGCAAGCAGTCCGAACGCCAACGCAAAAGTAAACATCACGTAAGGCAGTGTCAGTTGCGAAACGTTGAGAAAGATATACGCACCAGACACCACTGAGATAATTATGATTTTACGCATTTTAAACTTGTGTAGCTTCAACTTGTAGCAAACGACAAAGAGAGCAGCACAAAGCATCACAGTTGAAGCTGCGAGCATGTAATGGTGATCAAAGTATCGACCTAATGCATGTGTCACAAGGCCAACAACCCCCGTTAAAATGTAGAGGTTTTGGAGCACTTTCGAAGCTAACATAAATCACCTATATCCCTATACCTATATAGGTATAGAACAATTTAATTATAAAAGCCTATAGAGCTATAAGTTTAGATAAATATAACCCTATAGATATACATAAACCATTTAAATGAATAACAGTTAAGTTACTATTATTTATAAGCTTTTAATAAAACAGCGATTCCAAAAAAACAAATTACTCCCATGAACTTCAAACAGATAATCTTTGAATCCATTTTGAGTCATTGAAGCAGAAGTTAGCTTGTTGTACAAATCAAAATCACCACCCACATAGCTACACTTTAAGCTGTAAATAGGCATGATGGATATAAATTCATCTCTGATTATTCCGATCTGCTCAACACGGCCAACTATGCCGCGCCACTCAATATAGTGGCCAATTTCAAATGAAGAGGTGGGAACATAGTCCACATAATCGTAAACAGGAATATCCCTTGGTGATTTAGGCCGAAGAAGTTCCGCTTCATCACGATAGAGCAGCTTCAGCTCCTCTTCATTTTCATAGGAAAAACCGTCAATTTGCTTTATACGATTACGGATCTTTGTCAGCTTATCTTGATTACTTAGAAGCATAAATCCACCTTCACACGCTGAATTTCAAGCTTAACATCCGTCAAATCATCTTCACTTAGTGCGCAGCAACAATCCAATCCAACAGCCAACATTGCCTCTTTAACCGTTGAATAATTTACATCAGAAGGAAGCATTCCCCGTTCATTAAACCAAGCCACAACCATTGTTAAATCTGACTCTTTCATAAGAAACCCCAAAAAAGCATATAACTATAAAACTATATAGCTATAGACTACACTCAAACCAAGAGCAAGACAATACCCTATAACTATAAAACTATATAGTTTTATAGTTATAGCAATTTATATCTATATTTATCTATGATTCAATAATCCTATAGTTATAGAAATCTAGAATTTAATGTTTATTGAAAGGTCTGTATCGAGCAACAAGAGATCTGTATAGATACTCGTGTTCTTCAAATGGCAATGGCCAAGTTGCTTCTGGATGCGCTGCAATGGGAACCCATGCAGCAAGAGGTGAATAGCACACGAATGTCTCAACACTTTTGGTGTTAGAGGGATAAGTAAGTTGATACCGGCTTTTTTAGCCTCTTGGTCGATGATAGCTAGCCAGTTCCTCGCCGTTTGATCTGTAATAGACCGACTTCTAGTGTGACGATTTTGCTTGATCTCAGAGCGAAAGATAGGGTGCTTTTTATTTCGGCAGAATGTGACAATGTAACTATTCAACTCATCAGCAAATGCCTTGTCGTAGAGTACGACAACACGAAAAGCATCTTTTGGTGCTTTACCGCTGCCTTCGCGCCGTTGCTGTTTTAACGTTCTCAATGTGATGGTGGTAAATCGATTACCGGATTGATGGAATGTCTTAACTCGCTCAGGGGTAAGATCGAGCAATTCATTTATTCGGGCTCCGGTATTAAACAGTAACAGTAGCAACATTTTATGTTGAGCATGAATTGGAAGCTTGGCCAACTGCCTGATCTCAGGAGCAAGTAAATAACGTGGTAATACAATATCTGGGTGTTGTGCATACACCTCTTTTCTAAACGCGATGTGATAGTGCCAGTCAATACCGCTAGAAAGCTCACCAGAAAGCCGCTGAAGCGGGTTTACAGCACTTTGAAGTGGGTAGGGTAAATTCATAGTTACTATGCGCTGAAATAAACAATAGGAGCATTTTAGCGATTGAACGCTGTCAGGCATAAAATTCTTTTGCGAGAGGGGGAATTTTGGAAAAAGGTAAATCTTAGCGATTTACCTAAATCCTTGTTTGCGTGGCCAGAAAAACCAACGAGGCAAAAACACAATATATAGTAGTTTAGGTCAGCTGAGTGATAACTAAATGTAGTGTTTGAATGGGGTTTGGGGTTCTGGCTGTTTAGCCAAATAGCGAAGATGTGAACGATTAACGTTTTCTTTGGGTCTCAAACTCTGTTGCTGAGAGTTCTTCACCCAAATCATTCCAAACTGAGGCAATGAAGAACACAGGCGAAAGCACATTGTTTGCAGACTCTGTTTCAATCGTCAGAAAGCCATTATTTGCGATACCCTTAACATACAGACCGCCTTGTTTATTTTGGGAAGCTTGTTGGCTCGGATAATAAACCTTGTTGCTGTAATCCGGCTTAATTGCAGCGGCTTGATCAAAATTGGGCTCTATAAGGTTAACTTTTTTGTTTGACTCTTTGAATAAACTTCCAGTTGTAAGATCGACACGCCAATTTGCAGAGCACCACCGACTGACCTCAGAATTAACCATGTGCGGATTGTCTCCTAAAAAGTCCTTCTGTGCGCCGTGATGACTTCCATAACGAGTCGCTATGTACTCTTCCAGACTAATACTCATACAACCTCAATTGCTTAAATTTATAGCGATTTTGTTAATTTAATTATTAAATAAAATAGCAATTCAAAATAGATAACTCAAACACTAAATCATTAATTTTCCAAGAAAATAGATTAATGTCTTAAAAAAAAACAAAAAAAATTTATTGAGTGCGGAGCACATTTTCATAGCTAGCACGTCAGTTTTTCAGCGGCTGTGGGAAAGTTGGGTTCAGCTTGCTGTGCCTGACTTTTCCATAGTGAGCGTTAACGTATACCTTAAAGCGACATAACCTAAATGGATTAATGAAAGGTGATCTTTTCTTATGTTTAGATCTACTTATGTTAAAGGTTACATATAGATCGTAAGGGGAGGGATTAGGATAAATCGTAGGGGGGGGCTGAGTTATTCACAATTCTGTGTGTAAGCTTGTTGATAAACCATTTTCGGGGGGAATTTCTTCATTAGAAAACAATCGAATGTCTGTTTTATGAACGATTATTTTCTTCAGATGTGAGAAATCCTGGCGAGCTAACGCCATTGGGATAAAAAGGAGGAGGGTTATTTGTCTGGTTTCTTACCAAATAGACTAGATTTCATGTGCTTAAACACATTAAAGCCTGTACCTGTTGCTGTGGCCACCGATTCTTTTATTTGCTGTTGTCTCTGTTCTTCAGTTTCATTAGCTTGCTCGATGACACGCTTTTGATCTACGTGTTGCGGCTTTTTGAAAGTGTTCTTGCTCTCTTTGGTGCTGTAACCAAGTGAGCGTAGTCGTTTCTTCGTTGCGACCTTTGCTTTGTTATAGTACAAGCCGAAGAATGTTAGATTGAGACTGTATTTGTTGGTTGTTTGACGGTGATGAGCATCTTCAGAATCAGAAACGCGTTCGAATTGAGGTTTTGATTCTAAAACGCCTAACCTTACAGCCCACGCGACAAGATAGCTCACATGGTTCACTGAGACACCTAACATTGCAGCAATCTTTTTTCTGCTAGGTTCAGCAGATTGTCTCTGTACGTTGTAGAACGTAGATATTACAGACAATAGCGATTTCAGAGGTTTAGGTAATGGTGATTGCCAAACCTTTGGCGCGATCTGTTGATGGTGTTCTAGTAGAACGAGATCAGAATGATTCACAAGGCACCTTCCTACTCGTCAAAAGATGATGATCAGTCTTTCGAGGTGGAATAATGCCAAAAAATATAGGAATAGGTTTCATTTTAGTTTCTCTTGTGTTTATGGGGGGGTCGGGTCTCACTCCGAACCGTTGGGATCAATTTATAGCAAAAGTTTATAAAGATCAACTTGCTAGTTTTAGGATCATCAGAAAACAAAAAGGCCAACCCCACAAGAGATAGGTTGGCCTTTTTGCGAATGCTATTAGTCGGGTTGAGAGGCCGACACATTCTAGTCCGAGTGTAAATACACTACATAGAAAACCTATGTAGCAAGTGCTCTAGGTAATGCACTTTAATCACTTGGATTGCCTTAATTTTATGACCTTCCGGCTAAAACATCAAGCTTTATCAAATCAAAAATGGCAAAAAAAACGGTTCTTATTGATTCGTTTTGTTTCATTTCTTTGCAGTCAATTACTTGTCTTACATCACGATGTTAAACGATTGCTATATATATCATTATTGTTTTTTATGTAGCAAGTTTGCTATAGTTTGAAGGTAATTTTTAGCAGTCGGTGGTTATATGCTTGTGAATCAAAATCCAAAAGGTGGCTTTGGCTATTTGTTCCCTGAGTTAACAGAAAAGCAATATTTTGTACTAATGCATTTTTCAAATGGTACAGCAATTCAGCAAATAGCGAATATGTCGGGCGTTTCAGAGCCTGCCATTAGAAAACAAATGGATGCAATCCGCACGAAATACGATTGTGCATCTTCATCCGATTTGCGATCGATTTACATATCACGAACAAATACAGCCATTGGTGAAGCAATATTCCACTTGATGCCTATTAAATAATGGTAGTAACACCGATGGCTAGTACCGAATAAACTGACGCCAGTTACAAATCATTTTAGTTCAAAACGAAACAAAAAAAATGAGTGAAAACAAAACTGAAAACGATGATTTATCAATCACTGTGACTCTGGTTTTGACTGGTAAAGATGCCGAAGATTTTCAAACTTCGGCGTTTCGTTCAGGCCGCAGTCTTCGCAAAGAAGCGAAATTTCGAATGATGGATCACATCAGACGATATTCTTCTTTAAATCGAATAGGTGATTGTATCGCTCGCAAGGCGAGTAAATAGAATTTTGCTCTTTAACAATTAGTGCTCAGACTTAACGGAGTCTTATCCGTTAATTACGCCCTACCGCTACTAACGGGAGCAGGGTTATTGCTTTGCTTGGGTAATATTAAAGTAATACAAGCGTTAATTTCTAATATTTATTATTAGAAATTAACCAAGCAAGGACAACTTATGAAAGTTCATTTATGTTTACTAACAGTAATAGTATCAACTATTACACCAGTGTATGCTCAAACAAATATCACTGTATCGCCAAGTGATTTTGTTGCCTCTGAAAATCCCAATGCATATTTATTTGAATTAAAAGAAGGTTCAGAGGTGATTAAAAAATCTATTTTCTTAACTTATGGCAATGATCCTATTCATCTCAAAGATGTAAACCGTAAACATGTTGTTTTAGGTCTTTCAGAAAAGAACGAGCCAATAATTAAACAGATTGATTTAGGTTACACACTCTCATTGTACAAAGTGAAAGCCAATGAAAGCATTATTAATGTGTCGTTTTCCTATTCTGGTTATCCTCTAGAAAACTCCATTTCAATTAATGAGCCTTCTGATGCTAGTTATCAAACCTATTCTTTTAACTCAACCACCAAGCTTGTTGATGGCAATTCATTTTGTAATGAAATTAGTGGGTTTAAAGATAAAAGTTTCTGTCTTACTAAGTTAGATAAATATTAAGGGGGGGAGTTGGAAAGAAATCCAAAGTTAAGAAATAACACCAGTTCTAAAGATAAGGGAGGGATATTTGGTCTTCCTTTACCGCTTTTTGCATTTGGAGCGCTATTTTCTTGTTTTGGGATTGGTATTGCTATTTCTAAAATTGGTCTTTTTTACGGGGTGATATTTGGCTTTTTATATTCATCAGTGATATTTGTTCCTCTTAGGATGGTTCATAAAGATGATATAAACGCATGGCTTTTGTGGTTAAGCACTATAAAAGCTCCATTTTTTACATCCAATTCTATCGAAAAAAAGAAAATATTGGTTATTCAAAACGAAAGGGTAATACCTTTCAAACAATGGAGACAAACACTTTGAAAATCTATCGCTATATTCTTTTATTGGCTTGTTATTCTCAGCTTTCACACGCTTCTGTAAGTTTGGGAAGCAGTACGGGGTTTTTTGGGAAAATTACGAGCTTTTTCCAACAAATTGTAGATTTCTTGGGTGGTGCAGGGACGCTGTTTGTTGTTTTTATTGGCGCATCAGCGGCGATTGCTTTGTGGGTATTCGCACCAAAACAAGCTAGTGAGGCCATTGCATGGCTTTTCCGAATCTGTATCGGGGCAATTCTACTATTTAGTTTGGGTACATTTATCACTTGGTTAGGAAGTTTCTAATATGACAGCGCTCAACACCAAAATTAGGACGTATGCAGAAGCCAATTCATTTTCAGCATTAACTAATGTAGGAAGCATCCTTGGTGCATTGTCTTTAAGTGGTGTTGAGGCTGAATTACTCAGCACTGAAGACAAATTAAAGCTAACTCGCTTGTTACGAAATATCTTACAAAAAATGCCGTTTGAAGCAGATATTACTCAAATCTATTTTCACTATGATTGTGAAGAGATTAAGTTCAAAAAACGCAAACACAAACGTGCGGAGTTAGTATCAAGTCGCAGAGCAAAGTTTTTAAACGACAAAAGAGACTTGTATCAGTCTAAGCTCTTTTGGATTGTGACTGTCAATGGTTTGTCAAACTACAGCGATTTAGGCAAAGAGTTTGTCAGTACGATGTTCAAAGCTATCTTAGATAAAAATGAGCGATCTAAGCTAAAGCAAGCGATGTCATATCGTCAGTCAATGGTTCTTGAGCAAAAAGATTTACTCGAAAAAATCGATGTTCTTGATCAATGTCTTTCAAACTTGGATTTAGGTATTTCCTTTCGTTCGTTAGATAATCAGCGTTTATCGAGTGGTGATTTATTCCAATTACAAAAAACACTGATCACTTATAACACTGATAATCTTTCAGTAAGGCGTAAAGCACCGCTTGATAATTGGGATGTTTTACTTTCTGAAGCCGAAGTAAGTCCGGTGGTGATTGAGGGTGTTACATATCTCAAAATTCAAAGTTCTAAAACGATTTATCTGAGAATTGCTAGTGTTCGTGGTGTTGGGGATGAATACGTTCCTGATTCTGCATGGAGTAGCGATTTTCGACCTGTCCTTGAAAAAGGAAATTATTCATTCTTCACTCGATTTATCCCTTATTCTAAGCAAGATAAGCGTAAGTACGTTTCTGAAAAAGAAGACGAATTATACCGTTCTCAAATGAGTGTACTCGATCTTTTTAGTGGCGAAAGCAATCATGAACGTGTTAATTCACGCATACAAGCGAATCCAAAGCTAAAAGCTGTACAAGAAGAACTGCTCAAAATGTCGGCTGATGATGATAAGTATGGTGATTGGTACTCGTTTATTTGCGTATTTGATGAAGACGTTGAAGCTTTAAAAGCACGAGTCAAGCGTCTTAAATCGGTTTTAGAAAACTCTGAATTTTATTTGCTTTGGGAAAGTGTTGGGCTTTTACATGCTTACGAGTCGATGTTATTAGGCTATAAGGGCGACAGCATAAGAAAAATGACTGTGAACTCTTCACAGGCTGCCGCAATGTCATTGTTCTATAGAAGTAATGAAGGGCTAAAAACGTGGCATTTTGGAGAGTCTAAAGAAGAGGCACTGTTTGTTTTCGAAAGTAATGACGGTGTTCCGTTTCATTATACGCCGTTTGTGGGTGATAAATGTCTCATCATTGGCACTGGTGCAACCCGAAGTGGTAAAACTTTCTTAAAGCAATGTGTTGCCAACCATTTTTTGAAGTTAGGCGGCATGTACTGTGCTATGGATGTGGATAGTGGAAGCGAGCCTTTGGCCGCTTTTTTTCAATCTGATGCAAGCATTTTCCGGTTGGCTGATTCACAGACAACGAAAGGGTTTAACCCATTCAGTATGTCGCGTGGAAAAGGAGATGATGAATTTGTTCGCCACATGATGACGCTTATCAATCTTATGCTGAAGATGAATGATGCAGAAGATTTAAGATCGTTAAATTCTGACGAACAGATTGAATTAGAGCGCGCAATTCAAATCACGATGGAGGGAAGTAAGGAGTTACAATCATTTTCATCAATGCTTGGCCAGTGCAAACCGAATGTCCAGAAAAAGCTTGGTAAGTTTAGGCAAGGTGGGCTGTATGGGAATCTCTTCGATAACGTTGATGATGCAGTAGGGGTTCTTGATAAGCCGTATTCTGTTTATAACATCCAAGGCGTTAAAGATTCTCCTGAACTGGCTCAACTTGTAAACACAGAAATCTTTTTTAGGGCGGTTAGACTTTTTGAAGATCCCCAATACCGCACAAGAGCAAAGTTCCTTGAAGTAGACGAATGTCAATATACATTCACTAAAAAAGGGGCTGCTGAGTTTTTAATTGCTAAAGCAAGGACTTGGTTTAAGCATGGGGGCGGTATGGGTTTTTGGACTCAGAGCCCTAAACACTATTCATCACTAGATGAATGGTCAACGTTGAGAAGTGCGGCAACGACTTTTATTTTCATGGCAGATCCAGAAATGGAAACCGCCGAATATAAACACGCTTTTCCATTCTTAGGTGACAATGAGATTGATGTAATCATGAATCTCAAGCCTAAGCAGCAAGCATTTATTAAACAAATGGACGTTGGAATTTCGAAAGTAATTAATCTGTTTGTTGAGCCAGAGCAATATGTAATTGCTACATCAAGACCGCATGAAGCCGTAATTGCTAAAGAAATACTGGATTCTGAAGTCGATGTAGATATTGCCATTGAAAAAATAATTAAGCGATTGAATCTATGAGGTGATTGTTATGAAAAAGAAACTGATTAATTCAGTTCTTGTTCTATTAATTTCGTTTAAATCTTACTCAACTGGTTTCCCTGTAATAGACATTTCTGGTCTTTTGCAGAGTGTTATTCAATACACTCAAATTCTAAAAGAGTATGAGCAAATACTGAATCAAACTGGATTGAATACTCAACAACTCTTACAGCTTATAGAGCAGTATGAACAGACATTGAGAGAATATCAGGTTCTCTTGAATCAAGTCGAAGGGCTGAAGAATAAGATAGCTCGCCGAGACTTTCCTGCGTTAGAGCGCGATTTAAGACGCTTGAACGAGCAGTACAACGGTACTCAAGAAGTGCAAGTTAATAAGTCAGTGACTAATCGCTTTGGCTCTATCAGCAATCAAGCTGATTTAAACAAGCTTGCTGATGATGCGTTGGGGTATACACCACCTGACTTATCTCAAGCTTATACGTTGGCCAATGATGCCAACGTAAAAGCGAACCAGCGGCAGTATTTCAGCGAAAGAAACTTTAAAACTCGTAGTGATATAGAGAGAATCGATACGGAACGCTTAAATTTGGGCGACCAAAGCGAACTGGCAACGCTTCAGCTACTTGTTGAACAAAACCAGATTCTCATGGAGCAGATAGACCTTCAGAATGAAATGAGGCTTTCAGAAATGAGTTACTCAAACCAGAGTGATCAGCGTATTTCAAATGCGATTTTGAGAGCGAAGGAACGTAATCTAAAGCGACTCAAAGAAGCGAAAGAAAACGGAATTACAATTGATGAAGGATTAATTCGATGAGTGATGCCAGTTCGGTTTTTAGAAATACATTTGCAACCACGGTAAACGATTTTGTAAATCAGATAAATGCAAGCTCTGAATTGCATCAATTTATGCTGATTTTCATGCTCTTTTTGGCAGTGCTTGTTTACGTTCAAGAAGTTGGTCGATTTATGATTTTGGGTTTTGAACCTGAAAAAATTATCAATTCAACACTTATGGTTTTTTTTACTTTGTTTGTTTGGGGTAGTTACTCTGAAATTATTGATAGTCTGATTGAAGTAGCTGACGGAATTGGTCTTATATTTCTCAGGTTAGGAACGGGTAATAGTGATCCTTTCTTCTTGCATAAATGGATTAATCACTCACTCAAATTCATGTTGGGGTCGGAATTATCGTTTTGGGATATGACCGTTGGTGACGTTCTTTACGCGATACTCTGGCACGTAGCTGGATTTGTACTTGAGTTGTGTATGTATTTCATTGGCTCTTGGGCGATGTGGACTATCGCACTAGCAAAAATCCTCAGTATTTTGTTTGTTCCTATGTTGATGCATCCGGCGACTCGAAACATGTTCGATGCGTGGGTTAAGTTCACTCTCGGTTCCATCATGCTTTTGATCGTAGTGAGGGCTGCGGGTGTTTTAACTGCTTTGGGTATTCAAGCTCAATTTAAAGCGATGGGAATTTTGCAGTGTGGCCATCTGGCTGACTTTGCTTCATGCGATTGGACAAACAAAAACACTCACGGCGCTAGCTTCATCGATTTCACCGATACGCTAGTCACTATGATTGTAGGCATTCTGCTTATCTTATCGAGTATAGGTTTGTCGGCCAATCTCGTTAGTAATGTTGCTTCGCCAAGCGCCGCAGCAACTCGCGGTGCAGGTATCGCTGCAAGTAAAATTATGAAGATGCAAGGTGTTGCCTCACTCATAAATCGTTTTAAGTAAGGGTCATTGATGCAAGAAAGTGTAATTGCTGACGAAGTTAAGGACGTAAATATTCCGCAAGAAAACAGTGATAACGCAAAACTTAGGGCTGAACGAAATCGGTGGTTTTTCTTCTGTATTTCTTTAGTTGTTGCGGTAATTATTGGATATATTTTGCTCTTCTTCGCTTTTGTTCAGGCTCAGACTACGAAAGAAATTTTGTACGTTAAATTAGAGCGAAATGGCGGTTGGACTGTGGAGCAATACAAGCCACAAGATGAACAACTATATTTCAAAACAACAATAGATAGCGCCTTGCAATCATTTGCAATCAGCCGATATAAAGTTGCACCTGAAACTATAGATTCTGATTGGGGTGAAGCCAGTGTTTTTATGTCTGAGAGTTTAAAGCAAGAGTTTTTAGATCCTCGTGGATTTAATGCTATTGCTAAAAAAGAAGAACTCAAAAAATCCAAGTTACGTGTAGAAGTCAAAGTAAGAAATATTGACCATTTTGATAATGTCGATTGGAGCTTATCTCCTGAAAGCAAAATTAAAGTGGTCAAAAGTAATGTTTACTTTACTCGTACAGTCACTAATAACGGTAAAAAGAATGAACCTGAAGCACTCGTTTTAACTGTTCAGTGGCATTTAAAACCGAAGACTGAAGTAACTAAACAATCTAATGAAATTATACAAATCAATCCTGTTGGGGTTGAAATTGTAAGCTATGAATTAAATAAGGAGCGTATTCAGTGAGAGCTCTAGCCACGATTACGATTTTGTTGTTATCTCTCCCAACTCATGCGGCAGTATGCCAAAAAGTAAAATATGAGAAGGGTAATATTATTGAAATAAAAAGCGCTTTGCGTATGGGGGGACGCATTCAGCTTCCTGCTAATTTGATAACGGCTCCTGTTATTTCAAACAATCACTTGTGGGATGTAGAGGGGCTAGAAGGTACAAATCAAATCGTTTTAAAACCCAACTCAGAACTGCCGGAAGGTGCAGATACAATGATTTATGCATTTACTGATGACGGCAACACGATTGATATACATGCAAGACGTTCTGACTCAAAAGGCAATCAACCGTGTTTGATTGTTGATGCAACAAACGCCTTTTTTAACGATCAGCAAAAACGCAGTATTCAAGGTTTTGGGATACAACGAAATCAACCCGCTGTACCGTTCGTTGATGAAAGACGCATAAAAGAGCTCGAAAAAGAACTTGCTTCATTGCAAGAGAGTAGCGAGCTTGAGCGTAATAAAGCTGTAGTCGATGCTCTGAGAAAATACCGCTTTAGAATTTACACAAGATATTCTTGGGATGAAGGGAAAGAGTTTGTAGGAAACAATACTGTTTCTGATGTTTATGATGACGGCCAGTTTACTTACATTCGACTAGCGAATCCCAACCGTGGAATTTTAAGTGTTGAAACTGTGATTGGGGGCAAAGATGCCATAGCACCAACCAAATATGACGATGCCTACGGTGTTTACAAAGTCACTGGCATTTATCCAAAGTTCACGATGCGAATTGATAACGTAACAATTGAAGTCAAACGCAGAGACAACGCAACCAAGGGTAACATTTAATGGATAATGAGACTTCTCAAGTCGAAGAATCCAGAAATCAAACTCACTTAACACCTAATGAACAGTCTCCCGAATATAAAAAGAAGATGTCACTTTTTATTAAGATGTCATTTGGTGTTATATGCTTGATGTTTTTTTTATGGATTCTTGCTGACAAAATGAAGAGTTCGATAAGCCAAGAGAACACTTCAAATTCAAACCCTCCCTCTACAACACTCGAAGTAACTCAAGAAAGCGCGCCAACAGACGTTACCCAAGAAACATTTGAAACAATTGTTAAGGAACGTAGTAAGGCAGTTGACGTATCGGATGTTTCTGTAACACAGCAAGTTAAAGAGGATTTAAAAGGTGTTGTTACTGATGCAATAGCGGGTACGTCAGTGCAAAGTGAGAAAGAACGAAATGCTGCACTTGAATATAAACGTGCGGCACTTTCTTCCCGAGCTGCTTGGTCACTCAAGCCAGTACAAAGCCCTTCCGTGTCTTCAACAACGTTGGCCAAGACGAATACTGATGTTGTCACTTCAACATCTGATGAAATGTTGTCCACTGAAGATCAACGCAGAATGGTTGCTAAACGCCTGAAGAAGATGGAGCAATTAAAGCAAAACATTTTGGCGGGGAACTACTCACCACATGAGCAAAGTGTCGTACAGACAGATGTAGCTAGCCTAGAAAACAGTTTTTCTTTGCCGCCTAGCGATATTGTTGGATATACGTCCGAAAACACCTATCAGGCATCAACAGAGGGTATGTTGAAGTTGCCTATCGGCTCCATAATTCCCGCCATTTCTATTATGAAAGCCGATAGCGATAGAACGGGAACGTTTAAAGGCATGGTCACTCAAGATATTTTTGATGTTGATTATGAATATGTTCTCATTCCCAAAGGTTCTGAGTTGATTTTCAAAAGCTACAAATTAAGTACAGCTAATGAAGTCATAAATAGTTACGTGGGTTATTCGGTTCCGTGGCTCATATTACCCAATGGAAACAAGATCGATATGACTAAATCAAGCGGTTTAGATAGGCAGGGTTTAACAGGTTTAAGTGATCAAGTTGACCGTCATTTAATGGCGCAATTTCTCGGTGTTGCGGCATATGCCCTAGTTGCAAACAACAGTAGCTATGATGGTTCGGGAGCTAATTCTGATAATTCATATGCGGGGGAGGTCTCCGAAGGACTTCGAGATCAGATAGCTCCAGAGGTGCAGAAATATTTGCAGTTACGGCCAACTAACACTATCCGAACCGGACAGAGTATGAACGTCATTATTGAAGACGAAATTTATCTTAAACCTTGGAAAAGCATTTATGAGGATTATTTGTGAAAAAGCTAATTTTACCCCTTTTACTCTTATCAAGTTTTGGTGCGAGTTCTGCGCGATTACTGCCAGAAGTTGACACAATCAATGTTGCGGTAAGAACGATTTACCCGCCAGAAATCAGAACCGTGAATGAAGCCGCAAAGTGGATATTAGAACCACTAGAGTATGAAATCATAACTGAATATCCCGCACCTTCAACAGCAAGTTTGATACTTAGTCAACCAATCCCTGCTGTAGCAAAAATGCATAGAACAATGCCTGTTCTTCATGCTCTACAGCTTCTTATTGGTGAAGATAACACCATCATATTAGACAAGAAGCATCGTCTGATTACATTCGGAAAGGGTAATAAATGATGAAAAAGCATGTGTTATTAATTCTGACGTTTGGTGTGTTATTTGGTTGTTCATCTCAGCAGAACTATGCTGGAAAAGGGGAGTACTTCGAGTTAATGAATCTAAACTTACTCGAAGCTGACTTATCCGTGTTTAAACCGACTCAGATTGCAAAGACTCCTGAAGTTCTCGAACCACAACGGCCAATTGTATCGGTAACTATAGCCCCTGAAAATGAGCTCTCTTTTGTAGTGAGAAAGGGTGAGCGTTATCAAGCAGCAATCAAACGTTGGCTAAGAGAAGAGGGTTATCCAAGCGTTGCTTGGTCAATGAACACTATGCACAGTCAGGCGATTGATAGCGTTAGTGAAAAAATACTCACCTTTAAATCAAACAACTTCAAGAAAGCTATCAAGCAACTCTCGGACGAATTGAAATTTACAATCAACGTCATTGTCGATGATCAGAACAGTGTCGCGGGTATCTACGATTTTGAAGGAGAAGCACGTATTACTCACGTAAGCGGAAACTCTTTAAAAACGGTGGTACAACGAGTTGCCGAAAACTACGGGCTTGTGTGGGTAGATGATTCAAGCAACAAACGTTCTTGGCGACTGGCCGGAAAAGATTACGAGTTTAGCGCTGATTATTACCTTCTGACTCGCTTTGATGATTACTCAACAGCGTTGGCCACTGTGTTAGAAGAATATCCGGTTTATTCGGGAGTTGTTGAATCAACGCGACAAGTATTTATCCAAGAGGAACAATAATGAAAAATATCTTTACTACAATATTTGTTGCGCTTTTGTTGGCAGGCTGTGCTTCGGAACAATATAAACAAAATCTAGAGCATAACGATAAAGTACATCAGCAAATCGGCGAATACACAAACTATGTTAAGCCTGAAAAAGTTCAGCGCTTTGATAAGCCACCTGTTGAGATTGTACCAATCAGCAAGACAAAAAGTGATACTTCTTGGATGAATGAGAAGTTAACGACCAACTATAAGTCAAAGCCACTTTCTTTAGTGCTTGATGAAATTATGTATCCGCTCGATGTACCGATTTACTTCTCTGAGAATGTTGATCCAAATAAGCGAATCAGCTTCAACTATTCACACACAAGGAAAAACATTTTAAACCTTATTTCTCGGGTTTCTGGTTATGGCATCGAATATATAAATGATCGCCTCGAAGTGACCAAATTTGTTACAAGAGTCTTTCCACTTAATATTCCGTCAGGAATGGTATCTGGTCAGCTCGGTTCGCAAGGTACTTCTAAAGATTCTGGTGTTCGAGTTGAAGGGCAATTTATCAATGTTGCTTATAAAGACCTCAATTTCACACAAGAAATTGCAGACAGTATAAAGGCTGTACTCGGCGGTAGTGAGGCGGCAAACAACGCAGTTGCTGTACTGCCATCGATGACAAGTATTTCTGTCACGGCTACGCCAGATCAAATGCAAACAATTGAAGAGGTGATTAACGCCTATCAAGCTGAAATCTCTAAGCAAGTTTATCTCGAAATCCAAGTGTTAGAGTTTAAATCGAACCTCGATACAGAAAGAGGCATAAACTGGAACATTGTTAAAGATATGTCGAATGGTACGCTTCAGTTCTTTATGCCTGGTACTAACACTGTGTCTCAGGATGCGGGTTATGGACTTGGCTTTATTGGTGCCGATAAATGGACGGGTACAGAAGCGCTGATTAAGGTTCTTGAGAAACAAGGGACAGTTTCAACCCAAACGCCAATCACGGCTTTAATACTTAATAATCAACCGGCAAAGCTCACACAGCAGCGAGAGGAGCCTTACCTATACGAAACATCGAGTGATAATAGTGATGGGGTTGTGACTGCCAGTGTTACGCGAGATAAGGAGCGTGAAGGCGTTGATATGATGATTAACGCTAAAGTCAGTGATGAATACGCATTTCTTAGAATTTCTGGCCAGTTACGAAAAATTGAGTCAAGAGATACTAAAAAGGTACAGCAAATCGATTTGGGTATGATCTCGACTCAAAGTAGTGAGATTACTTTTGCGAACAAAGCTCGTTACGGTCAAACCTACGTGATTGCATCTGTTAAACAAAGCTCTAAAACCGCAGAAAGCAGCAAGAACTTTTGGTCTACTTTGTTCGGAGGGACTGGATCAAGTAACCGAACTACTGAAACCTTGGTGTTGTTGACACCACGAAAAGCAATGTAGGTGGTTTATGATAGTTAGTAATCAAGCGAAGCTGATTGATAGAAAGCAATTAGCCAAGCATCAAAGAAAACATCCTTCAAACTATGAATTAGTTTTGGAATCGAATGGTGAATTGGTTCGCTACTATCAAGATGAATTTACTTACGCAAAAGCAGAGGCAATAAAGGCTGTTTTGCAAAGACAAGGGGATATTCAATCCCCTTTTGTTTATCTTGAAAAGTTAGAAAGTGAAATATGGTATGCGTGTTCATTCGATAATGAAGGTGTTCATGCAGAAGCGGTTGCTGATTTAGAAACACTGCTTCATGACCTTAGTTATGATATTCACATTGCATCAAAAATTCTCGTTGCAAATGGAGAATTAAACTTTCAAAAAGACAAGCAATACCCAATCAATCCAATATCTCAAGATGATTTGAAGCCGTTTGCTTTAAAGCAAGTAAAAAAGTCGATTAAATCGGTCACTCTTCCAGTTGTTTTGGTGCTTATTATCGCTATTTCTTCTGTATGGTTTTTTTCTGAAAATGAAACTCAGACAGTCGCAGTCGCTGAGAAGCCCAAAACTGAAAAAGAGCTCTTTCTTGAAGGTTTTGATACAAATGTGCTTGCTTCAGATGTGATTGATAATGCGTTGAACATCTTTATAGAAGCAAAGCTTGCTCCTGCCCCTATTGAAATCGACAAGGTTGATTTGGATGGTGACAGGTTGGTTTCATCACTCAAGCTAAATGACGTTCGCCAGAAAGTCATTCGAGATTGGTTAGAGAGTAATGAGGGATTTAAAAATCATTACAATCTTAGCAACAACCAGTTGTCTGTTTCACTTTCTCATGTAAGTGGATTTAATCCGGCTTTTATCTCTAGTTATAAAAGCGATCTGATTGATGCTTTAGAGTGGCTAGGTGCGAAAGTAACTAAGAAGTCAGAAAGCCTTTTTGAAGATATTTCCGTTGTATATTTTGAGTTGGAACTGGACGCTCATTTGGGAAATGTTCGAATACTTTCATCCATTCTAAAGACTCCATCAGTAACAATGAAATCATTCAGCATGACTAAACAAGACAGTGAAAATGTCAAATTAGTCATGTCCTTTAATTTGCAAGGGTTAGTAAATGAACTTTAAGAAACTTCCAAAGAAGACCATTTATATTTTAGTTTTTGCTTCGTTTTTGGTTATCTATTCGGTTTACGATTTTATATCTTCGGATAGCCCGAAAGCTCAAGTAGTGGTTGATGCTGCTGAGTTAGATGTATATAAGCAGATAGATTTGGCAGAGCAAGATCAATCTCCATCCACTTCGATTGATGTGGCCAGTGCAACAACAGAGCTTCCAAAACAAAGTGTGGACGATGTACGAAGTCAGCCTTCGTCTTATTACGAAGCCAAAAAATCGACAAGTGTTACAAAAGCTAGTCATGAAGTGAAACAGCCAACCTTCAAGCTCACAAAAGACGGTGAGAAAGTGCTTCGAAATCTTGAGAGCAAATACTCAAACACTGTTCAAATCGACTACGTTAATTCACAGATAGCATTGAAAGAAGCTCAAAAGAAACTTGAAGAACTGAATGCACCGTCTATTGATGAAGTACAGCAAAAAGCTCTTGATAAAGTTACTTTAACTATTCCGTTTAAAGACCGGATCGTTGTTTCTAGCATTATCACGTCAACAAAAAGCAAACGCGCTTGGGTGAGCGTGGACGGTGAGGATTTACCAATTGCGGAAGGGGCGGCGTTCTATGGTGTTAAAGTTGTCTCTATATCGAGTAATTCGGTCATTTTCAGAGACCTTGGCACTAATGAAACATTCCAAAAATTCTTTAATCATCAGATGGTTCCTGAAGGTGGTGTAAGTGAGTGATGATATTACTGAATCATTAAAAGGTGTTCGTCTGATTTCGGGGCGAACGGGTAGTGGTATTTCATCACCTCTAGCTGCGGAATGGAACTCGATACAGTACAAGTACAAAGGTCGAGTCATTAGTTTCATGGAGGAACCTGTATCGGTTGATATTAGTACCAATGAGAAAGGTGGTTTAAATGAGTGATGTGTTACAAACGGAGGGGCTAAAGAATGTTTACCTTCGGCATCAAGATGCCGTATTACTGGATAACGGAGAGATCCATACCAGTGATTTAGATAGTCAATCAATACCGGAAATTATGAAGGAATACAAAGAGCATCGAAATTTGATTCCTGAGTTAAACGGTCGGCGACCTAAAGTTGTTAAGAAATCTGTGAGTGAGGTTGCAGCGTATATTGACAAAACAATATCAAACAAAAACAACTTTGCTTTTGTGGATAAAGCGAAAATATCCAAGATTGCTGAAGCCGCGAGGGATATTCTACAAAAATCGGCCATGCTTGGTGTGTCTGATATACATTTCGAGATATATCGAGATAGAACCGAAATCAACGTTCGGGTAGATGGACGTATTACACCGCTACAGAAACAGATCCCCGAAAAAGAATTCGGTATGCTGCTCTGCGGTTACATGTTCAACGAAGCAACTCAGAAGAAGCATGACTTTTCTGAAAATAAAGCTAACGATGGACGACTAGAAATCGAACTTGATACGCCAGATGGTAAGCGTTTGTGTAAATGGCGGCTCGCATACATTTATGCAGATGGAGGGGGTCAGCTAACGCTTCGTTGGTTAAATAAAGATCCTAACATTCCTGAGATCACCGATTTGGGATGGGAACAAGGCCACTACGATACATTTATTGATTTTACTGACTCATCAAATGGCGTTTGTTTGATTTCGGGGCAAACGGGGAGTGGTAAGTCAACAACTCTAGCTGCGGCTTTGAACTCGATGAAGGGCAAAGGTCGAGCTATCAATACCATTGAAGAACCAGTGGAGTTTGATATTGGTGTGATTCAAACATCGATTTCAAATACTGCTGACAGCGATACTTTTGTAGATGTGGCCAAGTATTTATTGCGTCACGATCCAGACGTCGAAATGCATGGTGAAGTCCGCGAAGAAAAAGGGGCTATGAGTGTGTGCCGCAAAGGTGAAACAGGGCAGTTGATGTTTGCTACTTTACATACATCTTCATGCATCGGTATCGCACATACTCTGTCTGAACAAATGGGTGTCCCTGTCTCTTTGATTTCTGCACCAAACTTGATGAGGCTTTGGATCTATCAGGCTTTAGTCAGAAAGGTTTGTCCTAAGTGTTCGTTAACCAAAGAAGAAGCTTTGAACGTCCTATCACAAAGAGATAAAGGTCGTTTAGAGATCTGGATTGAGACACAAAAGGATAAGAGCCTCGATAACGTCAGGTTTAAAAATCCCGAAGGTTGTTCACATTGTATCAAAGGCGAAAAGGGGCGAACGAGCGTTATTGAAATGCTTGT
This sequence comes from Vibrio sp. V04_P4A5T148, assembly GCF_963875605.1. Lineage (NCBI taxonomy): Bacteria > Pseudomonadati > Pseudomonadota > Gammaproteobacteria > Vibrionales > Vibrionaceae > Vibrio > Vibrio sp. V04_P4A5T148. Next base: position 19,735 of record NZ_CAWNMS010000038.1, on the reverse strand, counting down.
TTTAGACGATGAAGACCGCCGTTACATTCTCAATAAAGATTATCTCGGATGGGCTCAGGCACTAAAAGCGAAAGGCTTTAAAGATATTATTAGTCATGCAAATTTAAAAATTTTGCGAGGTGAAATAGACGTCTTTACAGCAAGCGAGCGAGTCCTAGGGCTGATGCCGCAAGAGACAAGAGATATTTACAATTCTTTCTTTTAAGGTGTTGTATGGCAATCAGAATGAATGTACAGAGTCAAATTGAGCTATTACAAAAAATAAAGCGTCTCTCGGATGCGGGCGTTTTACAAAAAGGAATAGCAGACCAAATATCAAAATACGGTAATAAGAAGGAGAAGTTAGCGGCTGAAAGTTGCAAAATCTCATTAGGAAGCGGTTTTTCAATGGCTCACGGCTTGAAAGATTACCTTTCTAAAAATGCCTACCTTAGCTTATTAAGCAATGAAAAACTTGGTGAGTTTAACGCAGGTCTACAAGATGCGATTGATTCACTAAAAATAGAAAATGCTAGTACAACTCAGTTAGTTAAGGTTTTTAGGAAACCGATTCTGAGTTTAATCATTGTTTTTTTGGCGAGCGCACTAACTTCCAAGTTCGCTTTCCCAAGTTTGGCTGAATTGGTTAGCCGGAGGCGATGGGGGACAGTCAGTGTATTAGCAAATGAGTTTGGCTTGTTCTGGCTTAACTATGGTTTAGTAATATCAGTCATATTTTTTATCGTTTTCATATCAATGTTTATCAGTTTAAAATATTGGTGTGGTGATAGTAGAAAGTATGTAGATAACTTGCCTGTTTATAAGCAGTATCGTTATATTCAGTGCGCAAACTTATTAACGTCTATTGCTCATCAAGTCTCTATTGGAACAAATATCAAACAAGCTTTACTTCAATATCAAGAAGAGTGTGGAAAGTATGTGTCACTCCACATAGATAAAATGTTTGATATTATGGGGACTGGTAAAACAAACCTCGGTGACATCTTCGATACAGGTCTTTTAGTAGATGAAGAAGTCGATACATTAAAATTACTTGGCGATATAGGAGATTTTTCTAAGACATTAAAAAGAAGTTCGATTATTCATCAGGAAAAATTAACTGATGAAATTAATAAACTAAAAACTTGGGGCGTTAGAATAACCAATGTTGTGACATATTCATTTGGTTGCCTCGTCCTGTCTGGTGTAATGCTTCTAGCATTCGATTCAATCACTAAAGTAAAATTCGGGTATTAAAATGAGTTTAAAAAAACAACGTGGTGCGCTAAGTGCAGAGTTTATCGGTTATTTAGTGGGTATTGTTGCAATGCTAATCTTTGTCGCGTCTCAGTCTCCCAAAATTTGGGATAAGGCTAGAGAGATCCACTTTACATGGCAAGCTAACCAAATCGCACAGGCTGTTCCAAACTGGAAAAAAGGTCGAACTGGTTTCACTGGTGTATCGATAGCAAAAGTATGTGCTTCTGGTGAATTAGGTAAATCTGTTTGTGGTGACTCTGACGATGGTAAAGGCACAAACATCTATGGCGGTGACTGGGATATTAGAGTAAATTCAGGTTCATCTGGTCTTTTTGATGTCGTGGCCACGATTCCACAAGATACTAATAAGATTGCTTCTTTGGCTGATTCAGTAGCTTCCTCAACGCGAGGTGACTGTACAGAGGCTAGTGGTTGTTCGTCCATTTCAACGGGATCCAATAGCATTACAATGACCTACTAATGAATAAGCAGAGAGGAATCTTAACTGGTGAGTTAGCCGTAAAACTTAGCATCCTCGTTTTTTTATTAATAACGTTAGTTCCTCCTGTCGCTCAATTGGGATATTCATATGCTTCAGCTAAATCAGTTGAAGCATATGTGAATAAAATAATCCAATTGAGTAATGTAAATTATTCAGAGGATGTGTTGAGCTCTCGGTGTCTAAGTCAAACTGAGCTGTCTATGAGTCATTTAAATCTAGATAGCTCTTTCAATTCAATTGATTTCACAGTCGAGTATGTTCAACATTCAACAATGACGAATGTTAAGCCAGTGGCTATTAAAATAACTGCTCACTTCAATGATAGTTCTATGCTTTCAAGTGTTTCAAGATTTCTAGAAAGCAATGAATATAGTGCCAATTCAATGATATTTTATGCTCCTTTAAGTTTTAGTCTTCCAGATTGGCAGCAATTGGATGTAATTACAGGGTGCATTAAATAAGTGAGGTTTTTTGTACAAGTCTTTAAACCGCGAAAAAGGTTTATCTAGTCTTGCTGCATTATTAATTGCGTTAACGATTACATCAGCATTTGTAATTTATTATTCGCAGTATGTTCAGCATCAAAGAATGAACCAAACCGCTGAGAAATTTTATGAACGTTTACTCTATTACAGAGATTCAATTCATGCTTATGCAGCGGATCGTTATCAGGCGGGTTGGGGTGTAAATACCCAATCCATTTTTCCAACAGGATTTAGTGACTTGGAAGGAGTGTATATCCCAACTTGTTCGGTGAGTGACAACGAGAAAGGCTTTTGTGAGCGTTATAATCAAACATCACTAGGCTTGATACCTGACAGTAACTACTCAGTTGTTCCCGTTCCTAATGCTGCAAGTCCTACCCATTACAGAGCTGAAATTGTTATCAACTTGCCGGATAAAACAGACAATAATTTCAAGTTCGAACGTGCAGCAGTTCTTCAATACGCATCACAGATGCCAAATGTCGTTTACAACGATGCAAGCAACACGCTCACATTGCGAGTAGACAGACCAGACAAGGCTTTTGCTTACGATTCTCTAGTTAAGCGTAGTGGTGACGATTCAACGCTGCTAGGCGATTGGGATGTGGGCGGCAACTTTGCAATTACCAATGTTAAAGACGTAACGATAAGGAATTCTGACGGAACACAAAGAGGGGTATCAGGTCGATTAACGGATATTTACACCGTTGGACATGGTGCCTGGATTCAAAAACCTAAATGTCCAACAGGAAAAAGTGTTGTACCAAGTTTTTCAATTACGGAGGTGTTAACAGACAGATATCACACATTAACCGGAATGCAGCGTGCGTATAAGCTTAACGAGACAGCTACTCATATCCAAGTAGGGCTTGATGCCAGCGCAAAACGAAATTCAAACAGCGATAATGTAGCTCTACATTTAGGGCTTGTTACCGTCAATCTACAATGTAAATAAATAGGAGATGGACAATGAAGAAACGGCTTATCGCCGCTCTCTTAGTGGTTCTTGGTAGTGGTAGTGTTGCTGCCAAGATAACATATGACGAAGCGATTAAAACAGATGATCAACTCAATGCATACAATCCACACACAACTAGAACTAACGGCTTTACAACTAGTGAGCTATCGCTACAAACAAGTGGTGGAAGTGCTAAACATTACTCTACATCAGCAATAAATACTGTTCGCACTGTGACTATGGAGCCAACATCTACTTATAATTGCGCTTTGGCTGGCGTTGAAGGTGATTACAGAGGCTTTATGGAACAAGGAAAAGTCTATGAAAACAGTGGCCGTTGGATCCTTCATGCAAGTGCGGGAGATACAACTGTGACTGCAAGAGCAGTTTGCTTTCCTAAATAAATAATAAATATAGTTGTTAACGGTTAAACCCTCAGTTAGTATTAAATATATTTAACTTTCTGAGGGTTTTTTATGACAAGAACCGAGTTTAAAGACCACTATGAGTCAAAGGGCTGGACAGCTCCTGAACTTGCAAATCGGTGGGGATACACAGCGCCCACACGCATTCACCAAATAGCAGCAGACGTAGAAAACGGGCATAAGCGCGCGCAGTCATATATCGATATGTTACATGGCTTACCTAATAAAAATAGTTAAACATATTTAATTTTTACATTGACAGTTAAATATTTTTAACTGTAAAATGTACTCAGTTAATCAAGAAATGGACACTTAAAATGAAAAAATCGCTTGTATTCATCACCTTGGCTATGGCATCTCAGGCAACAATGGCGATCGAGAATGGAACGTCTCTAGACTGGTCTCAATATTCAGATATGGCTACATTCAACTGTACCGGTACAGTCATTGGTGGCAAGTATCTGCTTACAGCTGGCCACTGTGAACTACAAAATAATAACATTCTTTTCTCTGATGGTAGCTTTAAAAGTGCGACAGTCAGCAATAACCCTCTAGGTCTTGGTGATCCGAATGGTCCCGATATTTCGGTTTGGACTTTAGACACTCCTTACCAAACAAAAGACATTCGTTTCGTTGCGAACTTGAATAGTGAGCCCGTTAACAATGGCGATACCATCAATATTTATGGTTTTGCTGGAACCCAACAGTTAAAGGTTGCACAGACACAAATTAACTCTGCTGGCACAGCTAACCCATATTGGTACGCTTCAATTGATACTGGTAACGGTACTACACAAGCTGGCGACAGCGGCGGTGCTTGGACAAACCAAGTCGGTGATATTGTTGCTATCCATAACTCTGGTGCAGCCGGTACGATGTTAGCGACTCGATTAAGCACAGTGAAAGATTGGTTACTCGATGAAGTAGATGCTTGGCACTATCCAACTCTAGCTACGACGACCGCTAATAGTGCAACAATTACCGTTCAATCACTGCATCGTAACGTAACGGCTGATTCAGCGTATACAGATGGAGCAATTACCCTTGTAGGTGGCTCATGCTTAGGAAATAACGCAATTGCTGCTTTTGATAAATGTACCTATATCGTTGAAGGTTCCGGAGAGGGCAAGCTTTATCTCTCAGCAAATGAATATGTGCACGTAAACAAACCTAAACCAAGCATTCCTGACGGTGGTAATACAGGTTCTAGTGGTGATTCAGGCGGCGGCTCAGTTGGATTTGGTTTACTTTTACTTGGTGCTTTAGGGTTGCTGAGAAAGAAAAAATAAAATCACGAACTTTGAAAAAGGCAGTTTAATTAACTGCCTTTTTTATTGGGGTTTATATGGAATTAATCAAATATTTGTTAGCGTTTTTATGTTTTATCCTGTTTTTTAAATTAATCAGAAAGCAATTCGGTTTGGACTGTCATTTTGTAAGAGACAGAAATATCAGAACACTTCAAATGACTCTGTGCGCGATAGTTTGTTTATCTGTTTCAGACTCAGAACCAATTTTTTATCTACTGGCCGCTTTTCTTCTGGTTGTCATTCATTGTTATACATTCGTGATCAAAGAGTGTGAAGGCTCAAAGTTAGCGATCGTTCCCGACCTACTTAACAGGCGCTCAGTATCAGTGCATCTAGCGCGGCCAACACAGGCATTTGATAAAGCAACGTACTTGGAACTCAAGCTGTTGATCAGCAGACTGAAGAAAGCCAATGTATCGAAAGTAACACTATGCTCCCCAATGCTCTATAAGTCAGACAAGGCGCGGAATCAAAGTAGGCTGAACAAATTATTAGTGTCCGAAATAAAGCATATTGAAAGTAAGGAGGTGAATTGCATCTGTAAACCATTATCAGTGGCAACACTTTCTTATTACAAATATATAAGAAGGGAGAAAAGCTTGCAGAATTTAAATGTCTTAAAGTGGTATCAAATCGAAATTCATTTAACCTAGCATGCAAATAAAAAATTCGCTATCTGCTAATTTTTTATTTGTATGGAACAACGCGAAGCGGCGTTAGTAATAGCGGATAATCTATGAAATATATATTACTTTTATTATTGATGTGCTCATTTTCAGTTACTGCACATGCACAAGTAAAAAAAGGCGAAAGAAATTACCTTGCTTGGTCGTCAACCTATAACAGACCTGCGCCGAAAGCTGCACATTGTGTGAAATATTGCGATGTAATCAAAACTTATAGCCAGATTTACGGTGTACCAGAGAACCTTGTTATATCAGTAATTAAAAATGAAAGTGGTTTTGATGCATCTGCGGTATCACCGAAAGGGGCTAAAGGCTTGATGCAGATAATGGACTCAAATTCTAAACACTATGGTATTGATCCATTTAATCCGAATGAAAACATTAATACGGGTGTTCAAATGCTTTCTAAGTTGATCACTAAATATGAAAGCATTCCTTTGGCTTTGGCGGCTTACAACGCTGGGGAGAGCAATGTAAAAAAATACAAAGGAATTCCGCCATTTCCAGAAACAGAGCAATACATAGCTCGTGTGTTAAATCATTATGAGGAACTTAACGATGTTAAAAGATAAATTTTTACTATTCATATTTCTGACCACGCCATTTTTCTATTCAATATTTTCACCAGACGCAAAGGCTGACTCTGATGCTGAATGTGCCATTTGGATGTGCTTACCTATGGGATTTCCATCTGGATGTGGAGAAGCTAAAAGTGAGTTTAAAAAACGAATCAAAAAACATAAATCTCCATTGCCTAGTTTTAGTTCCTGCTTAGTCGGTGCGTCTGTCAACGAAGATAATTCAGATAGATTTGATGCAAAATCAGGCATTGCCGCGTTAATTCCCCCTTATAAATATTGCGTGAGAGAAGAAAGGTATCAGCATGGAAAAGATTCGGAAACTCGGTGTGTCGAGTGGGGCATGACTCAACAAGAAATTGTTAAAGGCACTTATTGTCAGTATTCGAGCAAAAATGGTTATCGATCGCCACGTCATTGCTCAAAAACGTTGAGGTTTACCGAAGTTTACAGAAATGGTCAACTCTACGGTGAAACACACTACTACTAACTAATAGACCGTTACACTTATCATGAACGTTATCCACAACAAAGGTGGGTAAGCTTGCAATGAGTTAATTATATGAGTGATTTTATAGAAACGATTTTTGGCTTAGTTCCGAAAGATAAAGAGTTCGAATGGACGTGGGTTGAGCAACATTTTGGAGGGTTACGAGAACTTTATGAGACCGCAGGAGTAACAGAAATCTTCGTTGACCGATTTGATCGAGTGTCAATTGAAAAGAACGGTCGAATTGAATTTACAGACGTAAAGTTTGAATCTGAAGCTAAGTTTGTAAATCTCATAAATCAAGTATCAGTTGCATTAAATCAAGAATTTAATGCAGAGAATCCCATTTTAGATGCACGTTTACCCGATTGTTCTCGCCTTTGTTGCACGTTGCCACAGGTAACACCGCAAGGTGCAACCATGACATTACGTATCGCACCCAAGGAGCATATAAAGCTTGAAAAACTTGTTGAGTATGATGCTCTAACTGATGAAATGTATGCATACCTTGTTGATGTAATTAAACAAGGCAAGAACATTTTAGTGTCAGGGAATACAGGCAGCGGGAAAACAACGCTGTTGAGAGCACTCTCTAGATACATACCCATAAATGAACGGATTGCCATTTGCGAAGATACGCAAGAGCTCTATATCGATTGGCTGCCTTTCAAAATCGCAATGGAAGCACCACACCGAAAAGATTCATTTATTGATATGGCCAAGTTGATCGAAACGTCTCTTCGTGTACGACCGGATCGAATCTGGGTTGGAGAAATACGGAAACCAAGCGCTGCTGATGCATTTTTGCAAGCAATCAATACTGGTCACAGCGGCTGCGCTACCACTCTCCATGCGAACAGTTGTGATGATGCTGTTTCGCGCTTGCAATACTTGATTGCAAGCCAAGGTAATATCAGCTTTGAGTTGGCTAAAAAACAGATTGTCGATAATGTAGATGTGTTTATACAAGCATCTAGACACTTCAGCTATGGCCGGAAGATTATCGAAATTAAAGAAGTTCGGCAGGGTGAGTTGGTTAACATGTTTCATTTTGACAAAGTAAAAATGAAACATGTGTCAAACAAATTGGCTTAAAAAACAAGATCAGCAGATAGGATTGACATCTAACGTTTGGTAAAATGTTTTGTATTGTACAATACAAAACATAATTATGATGAAGCCGACCGTTGATACTTATAATGAACTTCAAATCGCTTATGATTTTTTCAATGAGCGACTTTTCGCTAATGAACTGCCTCACTGTTTGATCACGTTACAGCGTGAAAAAAGCACTTACGGCTATTTTAGCGCAAGCCGTTTCGTTAGTAAGTCGGGAAAAACGACTGATGAAATTGCATTAAATCCGGCATATTTCGCCATTTGTCCACCCGAAGAAGTTCTCCAAACCTTAGCTCATGAGATGGTACATTTATGGCAGCACCATTTTGGAAACAAGGGGAGAGGTGGTTATCACAACAAAGAATGGGCTGATAAAATGGAGTCCATCGGTTTGATGCCATCGCACAACGGTAAGGAAGGTGGAAAGAAAACAGGTGACAAAATGGCTGATTATATAATCAAAGGTGGCATTTTTGAAGCCTTATGTAATGAGCTATACAGCGGAAATTTCAAAATCTCTTGGGCGGATAAGTATCCGGCCAGAGAGATTGTCAAGAACGCGATTGCAACTAACACTCTACATGAAATTGTCGATATACTTGAAGAGTGGGGAGTTCAAGCCAATGAACAAGGTGAACTACAAATTATAAGCGAGGTGAAACCTACGCGAGTAAAATTTGTGTGTGAACGGTGTTTTAATGCGGCTTGGGGAAAACCATCATTAAACATTATGTGCGGTGATTGCAATGTAAAAATGACCGCAGAAGATTAACAATCAATAGGTGCAAAATGGACATAAACGAACTGAATAATTTAAGAAAGCTAAGAAAGCATCTTAAAACCGAACCATCCAGCTTAATCAGTGAGATTATCGAAAAGCTGACAATTGTTCACGATGAAGTTTACGAACGTGAACAAAGAGAAGTAGAAGAAAAAGCACTTCAAGAAGAAATCTTAGCAGCACAACGGAAGGCCATTATTGAATCTGGTGTTGATATAGCATCATTAATGGAAGCCTTGGCACAAGATGTTCAGCAAAGAAAAGGAAGAAAAATAAGAACCAAACCAAGTCAAACACCAGTAGAACAACCAAGCCAAACTCCAAACGAAAACGCCAAACAGGAGTAAATTCAATCCCCAAGGATTGCTAATTTACTCTTTCCTTCAAAAAGCCTTTACCCCAATAAATGTTAAAAATCCCCTAGGATTTTTAAAGACATTTAGACCAACGGGGAAAGGCTTTTTTCATAAAAAAACTAAGCGAGAAAGCCACTCTCCCCCCCCAATTTTGTCTCACCCTCCATCTAAAAATTGGGGGAAAAGCGGAGTGGGTCGAGCGTGTTTTTTTCAAACAAGCGGATTTTTCGTCAACGAAAAAGAGGCTTAGTTTGCCTAGCTTAAAATCATTCAATCGCAACAAGCGCCCCCTTGCGGGGTTCAATTGAATGGTTTTAAGTGCGTTGAACTCCGTTCATAAGCATCTAAGGCAACTTTTCAGCCCACTGAAAATTGACTTAGACGGGGGAGCCGAAACAAACGATTCGCCCCAGCGAAAATCGAGACTGCCCCAGCAGTCGGTTTGTTTTGGGGGCTTGCCCCAAAAACCGTCGAAGTGGGCGAGACCAAGCTCGTCTTCGTAGTCGAACGCGATATTTTCTAGCATGTGAGGAACGAACGCAGAAAATGAGCTGTGAGCACTTGAAGAGGGGCTTGGTCTCGCGCAGCGGGACGGTTTTTGCCATAGGTTGGAATGGATTATTTTCAATCGTCCAGATTGGAAATGATTCATTCCAACCCATTGAAAAAAGAGCCTTTTTTCAATGATTCCCCATTCATGGGGAACAGATAGATATGGTCGTCCAGAACATATCTATCCTAATCCTTCGGTGTTTCCTGTCGGTGTTACCAAGACACCGAGCAATAACACCGAAGAACGACACCGAAATAACTCAAGGAGTGCAACGAATGTTTCTAGAAGTTATTGAGTTCGGAATCTTCAAGCTATGCTTGATTCTCGCATCCAAATTGTATGTATTTACATACTATTTTGGATGGATTCTTAGCTTAATCTCTGGTTTTCTTCTACCAATAATCTACTTTGACAAACCGGATAAAGTAGAAGATGACAGCGTACTAAGAAGAGCGTTGATCGCTTTGGCCTTCGTGCTAATACCTATCGGCGTATTCAGCAACTTAACGATCCCGCACTTGATCAAGTTCATTCAAGAGTACAAGATCTCTGTAGATAAAATGGTTCAGTATCCATTTTACTCAATCTTTAACTTTCCAATTTTCTTGGGCGGCATTGGCCTTCATATCTTCTTTCGAAGACGCCTCACACCACTCATCAATAAATTGAAAATAGCTTCAACTAAAAAAACAAAGTTAATGCGTGATGAACGTACAGACGTTCGCACGATCAAAGAGTTTTTGCCGAAGAGTATCGACTATGATCCACTGGATTATATCGATCTAAAAAAAGGGGTCTTTGTTGGTTTGGATGTAAACAGCAAACCGCAATACATCCCTCTTGAAACTCTACAGAAGCAGCATTTAGACGCTATAGGCACAACGGGTGCGGGTAAAGGTGTTGCGGTTGGTTTGGTGCTTTATCAGTTGATTGGTGCAGATGAAGGTGTATTTGTGCAAGATCCAAAAAATGACGAATGGGCTCCGCACTTGATGAAAGCTGCGTGTGACCATTACGGAAAACCTTTTTATCTAATTGATTTAAACAAACACGATCCTCAGCTTGATTTGTTAGCAGGTGCAACACCTGAACAAATAGAAGAATTACTTGTTGCAGGGTTCAGTTTGGCAGAAAAAGGAGACCTTGCCGACTTCTACCGTATTGATGACCGAAAAGCAGCAAGGAAAGCCCCACAGTTGGCTATGGAAGAAGAGTTAAAAACCCTCGCATCACTTTTCAACACTCCCTATGTTCAGGGTCTTCAAGAGACTGTAAAAGCGTTTTACGGGAAGCTTGAAGAAATGTCTTTAGTCGGGTCAATCAATGCAGAAGGAGGATTAAACCTGAAAGATGTGTTCGACAACGGAGGGTGTTGTTACATCATTGGTTCAATCCGAAATGCAAAAGTTCTGATTGCTCAGAAAATGATTCTGCTTCGAATTTATCAACTTGCTGAAAGTCGAGATAGGGTTAACGGAAAACCTCGACCGATTGCGATTTTCTTAGACGAGTTGAAATACCATATTTCACGAGCTGTTTTGGAGGGGTTGGGCGCGATACGTGATAAAGGTGTACATATTCTCATGGCACATCAATCAGTAGCCGACTTGCGGGACTGTCCCGCAGATCTAAATGGTGATGCTGTTGTTGGGTCGGTTGTCGAAAACTCAAAAAACAAAATTGTGTATAAAATTCAAGATCCGGAAACGGCAAAGTGGGTTGCTGATATGTCGGGGACAATCCTTGTTGATGATGAAACAAGGAGAGTTGAGACAAGCAAATCTCTAACTGAAAATGTGGATGGTACAAGAAGTATAAAGTTAGCGGAGAGAAACTTTGTAGATTCAAATATGTTAATGAACCTGCCTGAAAAAGTTAGTTTCATTTTCACGGCCAGTGAGATTGCCAAATCTTCCGTTATCCAACCTGTGAAAGTGAAAAAGAAAGAATTGTCTATCTATTCACCTTTCACTCAAGAAAGCATTTCATCACCTCTCACTGAGAGTGATGAAGATGAAGTGAGCGAATCAATCGAAACTGAAAGTTTGATTGATGATAACAGCGATTTAGATTTAGACATGTTCGTTGTCAACAACTCAAGCGATGACGATGATGAAAGCATTGAACTCGATAACTCAGAAGAGAATTTTACAGCAGAAGAGGAAGCCGACCTGTTGGCTGAACTCGAAAAACAAATTGAGGGCTTATGATGGAACTGAAACACAAAAGACTCGCCGCGCTGTGGGATCATATTAAGTTTAGTGACAGAGCTAAAAAGATAAAAAACCCAATAGACGGCGCGTTTATTCTATCTTCTATTTTTTCAATTTCTGCTTACGCAAGTAAGAAAAGTGAATCAATTGAAACCAAGTTTTCTAAAAAAACCGCACATAAGCTAATGGTTAAGCTTAAAGGGGTTCGGGATCAGTTCAGTCAGTTAGATTTAGAGTTTACATCCAAGTACAAGAACTTGGATGTTTGCTATATGAACACTAAGAAATTTCAGATTGATGTTGACCGAAAATTTATAACGCCTGAGACGGCAATGTTCATAAAGATTTTTTTGACCATTGATGACTACTTCACTCACCTCTACATGGCCAGAACTGGCGGTGAGCTAACAGAAAATGAAACTCTAGAACTAAGAAAGGCTTGTCTCGATCAACTGATTCGACTTCTAAACGAAGTGAATCAAATTTGTTTGTCGTTTCATAAAGCACGAAAAAGTATAGGTAAGAATCTATGAGCAATTTGATTTCATCAAAGGTTGATAGAGAAAACCGAAACTTAGAAAAAATGGCTATCGTTATCCGCTTCCTCAAACAAGAAATTTATACAGATTTAAAAACGTTAATGCTTTTGATGGGTTATAAAAGTCGTCAACCACTTGACCGACTGCTGACGAAGTTGATCAACATGGGGTACATTCAAAAACACGTTTTTGAATTTTCAACGGGGAGTATCTCAATTTGGGGCATTACTGATTTAGGTCTTGCTCAGTACATAGATGAAACCGACAGTGACTTTCAAGCTTTTGAACCATATAGAATCCGGTTCCCAACACTTAATCATAAGCTTCTCAATCAGCAAGTACGCATAAATTTAGAAAAAGCGGGTTGGACAAATTGGCGGAACGGAGACCGCCAATCTTTCAAAAAAGATTTTGCTGTTGAGCATCGACCTGATGCGATCATAACAACCCCAAGCGGAAAGAAAATCGCTATAGAAACAGAAAGAACGGTAAAAGCCATTTCTCGTTATCGTTCGATTTTCAAAAGTCACGTTATTGCTCGGCAAAAAAAATATTGGGACGCTGTTTTTTATATTGTCCCTGACGACAAGCTTCAAGCTGTTTTAGATAAGCGCTTCGATATGATCGAGTACATTCAATTTGATGAATCGAAGCATCCATTTACCAGTTATAAAAAAAATCTTGTTCGGATCTTTACGATTGAACAACTCCTGCATCTTAAAGAGGGCTAGAAATGAAAGTATACATAGCAGAAAAACCATCGTTGGCAGCCGCTATTTTTAGCGGCTTAGGTGGTGACGTAAAAACGCAGCGAAAAGATGGTTATTATCAAAATGGTAATAACGTTGTGACTTGGTGTGTTGGCCACTTATTAAGTATTTGTGAACCTCAAGACTACAACATCGATCATAAGCAATGGAACATCGAGCATTTACCCTTTCCAAGCGTCTATCCTCCTAAATTCAAACCAAGAAAAGGAGCAGAAAAACAACTAAAAACAGTGCTCAGTTTAATGAGTCAATCAACTAGCCTAGTCCATGCTGGAGATCCAGATAGTGAAGGTAATTTGATTGTCGATGAAATTATTACTTACGCTAATTACAAAAAGCCTGTTGAACGTTTATTAATCGCTGACCTTAACGATGCGCCAGTTAAAAAAGCATTGGCCAATATGAAGCCAAACTCAAATTATAAATATCTAACTTTAAAAGCATTGAGCCGCACTATTGCTGATAGTTCGGTCGGCATTAACTTGACTCGCGCTTATACATTAAAAGCGCGTGAAAAGGGCTTTACATCCGTTTTAAACGTGGGTCGTGTAATATCCACGCTGATAGGTATTGTTAACTCTGTGACACTGGCTAACCAAAATCACGTCAAAGCCAAATATTACGAATTATTTGGTTATTTTGCGGTTGGTTCAAACACAGTCAAAGCAAAGCTAGTGATTGATGATAGTTTTGAACGTGACGAGAAAGGGCGCTTGACCTCTTCACTGGAAGCGGCAGCCACTCAGAAAGCAGATTCCGGTGCCAGTGCAAGAGTTGAGAAAGTTGAAACTAAGCAAGAATCTTCAGCAGCTCCTGTACCTTTCAATTTGTCTTCACTGCAAATTGAAGCATCTAAGCGGTTCGGCTACTCAGCTAGTAAAACATTAGAGTACGCTCAAAGTTTATATGAGAAACACAAGCTTTTGACGTACCCACGTAGTGATAACCAATTTTTAGGTGAATCACACTATGCTAGTGCTGATGAAATTTTAACGGCAATCGCTGGGACGGTTGAAGGACTTGCATCGGCCACTCAATCGGCAGATACATCCATTAAGCATCGTTGCTTCAACGATGAACGTATTGAAGCGCACCATGCTGTAATACCAACATCTAAAAGTGGCCAAGGCGTCAGCCTCTCAGAAGGTGAACGAAACATCTATGAGATGGTTGCAAAGCGTTTTATCGCCCTGTTTTATCCCAACTCTTCGAGAGAGAAAACAACTGTGGAGTTTAGCTGCACAGAAAGAACATACGTGACTAACCAAACTACGCTTATCAAGCAGGGTTGGGAGGTGCTTTTTAAAGATCAAATCGAGGCAATTAAGAATGACAACACTTTTGATATTGGCTCACTAAAAAGCCCTACTGAATGCACATGTGAAAAAGTTGACATTGCAGAGAAAGAGACCACACCACCTAAATACTTCGATGAAGCGTCATTGCTATCAGCGATGACCAGAGCCGCAGATTGGATCAAAGATCCAGACTTAAAAGCTCAGTTGAAAGCAAAAGATAAAGGCAAAAAGGGGGAAAACGGCTCAATCGGTACAGAAGCAACGCGAGCTGGCCACATTGAAAAACTCAAATCGTTATCTGAGCTTATAAGCTTCAGCAAAGAAAAAGGCTATAAGAACCCTGTTTTTAAGACAACCAAAGCAGGACAACAATATTGCGAAATATTGCCTGACCGAATCGTAATGCCAGACACCTCAGCAATATGGGAGGGATACTTCAACCGCATCGAGAAGGGTAAGACAGAAGTTATTGAATTTATAAATGAAATTGATAGTTTCGTCCGTGATTTGGTTAAGAACGTTAAAGAGCAGGGAGTATCAATACAATCAGAAGGTGGCCATAAATGCCCTACTTGTCAGCAAGGCACGCTAATTCGTAGAAAAAATGCCGCAAAAGGTACATTCTTTCATGCGTGTAACCGCTATCCCGACTGTAAAACGGTTTACCCTGATGACAATGGAAACCCCCGCATAACGACTAAAGTGGCAGATAAACCCAAAGCAAGCGAAACTGAGTTTTGCAAATCCTGTGGTTCTGCACTGATTAGACGGGAAGGAAAGAATCCAAACTCATTTTGGTGGGGTTGTTCTGGGTTTCCTAAATGTAAGGTTAGATTTTTTGATAATAATGGAAAACCGGATAGAGACAAGGGTGAGTTATAATGCCAGCCCCTCACTTAATTACCACGAGAAACCCAATTGCTAGAGAAGTATTAAAAGATGAGTCAAATCTATTTATAGCTTCAAGCATTCAATCATTAGATGATTTTTTAAAAACTAAACTATCTGAAAATAAACATATATACTGTGGATTTAAAAAGAAGAGCATTGATTATTACTTAAAAAACAAATTAGATAAGTGTCACGTGTTATCTATAAGTTTTTCGGATGGTCATACGCTTTACCCCCCATTTTTCAAGTAAAAAAAGCTCACTTCTTCTGGGGTGAGCTTTTTATTTTCTAGCATTGTTTTAAATTAAGCATTTTTCCTATACCATTTTCCTGTTGAGCCGTCTTTAATTAAAAATACTCCTACACCAATAAAGATCAGACCTCCTATGAACATAGTTTTAATGGAAAATAAACCTATAACTATGCTAATAACTCCCCCCAACATTTCCGACAAGTCAACTCTATAGTTAGCTCCACAGGCTGAACATACTGTAAATCCATTATTAACCTGCGTCCCACAAAAACCACAATTCATAATAACTCCCTAGTATTTAATTTTTATTTTAGAGGTATGAAGCCCAATTAAACGAAAACATACGCTAAGCCTCTTACCCCGTACACCACCTGTTCACAGGCTTCCCCGTCACTTAAATACTTATAACAATAAGCGTTAACCTCCAAACGGTAGATTCTGTATCAATGCTCTAGCTTTGTGAGCTATTGCCCTAGCTTCCTCACCGTCTTGGCAATTATGCAAGACAACTGCACCTGCGTGCTCACCATTAATGCTTTCTTCCCACGCACAAACACGCCAATTTGTGCGTTTATCTTCTTCATCAAAAGGGTTCCCGTCACAAGAAGCAAACACCTCGGTGTGAATGGAAAGGTCTAGGGCTATACTGTTCCATACAAAGCATTCTTCAGGAAACACAAATTTTTTCCTCACTGTTTTGATTTGTCGGTTTTTGATGTATTGCGGCACATGTTCAGGATTGCTTTATCAGCAACAAAACAAGCATAAGAAGTAGACGAATCTGGGTAATCCTCTGCAAATGGATCTACTGTGTCAGCAACACAATGAACACCATCAATAGTAAAAAACTCTTCGCCGTCCTTTGACAAAAGAACCTTACCAATCTTTGCAGGTGTTCTATTGGAATCTTTCTTTTGATTAGTCACGGTTTCACTCCATCTACGAGTCAGAACGTTTATTACGAAAGTCCCATTCTTCAATAAGTCCCTCGACAAACTCACTTCCATAAATTTCATGAGACTCAATAAGTCCACAGATTTCAATTAGTGCATACATTCCATCACGCAAGGTATTGCAGGTTTCACCACGCAAATAAGCTGATAGCTTATTCATATCTGCACCTACAATATTATTGTTATAGAGATTAACGATCAGGCTTGCAGCGAATTTTTTCTCTTGAGCCATTCGACCAAAATATGCTAATGGTTTTCTAAATTTTTCATCAAGTGGGTGTATCTCATTTGGTCGAGGATTTAAGTTCACTTGGATATGGTCAAACTGTACATCTTGCATTTCATTATTTCCTATATGTTGTGTACCGGTATCAGCGACCGCATACTAGATATTGTGGTTTTGTAAGAGGGCGAAATTCCCCCCTTTTTTACAAAAGAATCCAACCATTGTTAGTTCGCTGCCATTTGCGTCCTAACTTACGTCCTACACGAAGATAGTGAGCAGCACCTTCTCGCGTAACGTTTTCTGTGTGGCCGTCTGCCTCTATAACACGCCAATTTGTTCTTGAGCTAATATCTGTAAATGTACGCATACAGATTCCCTATTTATCTGAATAAATTTTGTTGTGGTGTAGCTTTCGCTCAAAGAGTTTGAAGCTACTTCTAAGCTGCGCCTTTATTACTCGGCAAGGCACTATACCTAACTTAGCCATTCGCCAATTTGCCAGTCCCAAGAACACATCAATAAGATCGTTGTTATTTACTCTTCTCGAAGTAGACTTTTGCTTTCCATTCACAGTAACTTGCATTTTTACTAACTGGCCTCGTACTGGATGACAAGTAAAGCTAGTACCCTTTAGATTTTCATCTTTATCAAAGATCATGTTGTAGGGAATCTCAGAGCGAAGCCTCTTGGCCTTTAAGCGTTTAGATAACTCTTCTTCACGCTTGATAAGTGCGAGTAGAGCAGCTTCTTTAGTGCCGTATTTTGAAAAGCTAAAATATTCTTGCACTCCTAACGACTTATGCTGCAATCTCCAACATGTCGGGCTTTCTTTATTCGGGTGCAAACAATGCATAATTTCCCCGTTAAGCCAATAAAACTTCTTCTTGATTCAGCTCTGGCAAATGAGCCATAGATAAAATGGATTGCGCGGCGTCTTGCGCCATTTCTGCATCACTACCGTTAAGAGCATCTTCTATCATTTCCAGACGCTGAATTTCATTGCTTGAAGATGCAGCACAGATACCAACCGCCGGACGATTGTTTACATCGAACTCAGACATTTGCTTTTGAATGTCTTGCATAATTGGCTTGAACGCTTCTTCATTCTCAATGGCATACACCACTGTCACATACTTGGTCATATTTACCCCTATAAAATCTTTTAACGACTGCAACTTAAGTCGATTTCCATCATCAAATCAGTGACGCCATGCTGACCAAGCCCGAAACGTTTACCGTACACCTGACAATGAGTGCAGCGCATCCAGTCAAAGACTTGCTCTTTGTACTTGTCAAACTCACCAACGTTTGACCACTTTTCAAATTCATGATCACAAGTTTTAACGTGTTCAGGGAGTATGTCTCGTTCGTGTGTGTGAGCATTCTTATACTCCTGCGAGTATTTGTAATATTCCACGTTAGCACCGACATTATGTACCATATCCGCGCAATAAGAACAGACTAGCCACCATCCATGATTTTCACTTTCATCAGGATGGACATAGTATTTACCTACTGCCTTTTCACCCTCACAAAGTTCACAGAGGCGCTTTGGCTGCTTAGTCTTTGTTTGTCCAGTGAGAACATCAATTGCCGCTTCAAATGCTTCTCTGCTCAATGTAATTTCCCCTCCTTAACTGATTACTGGCAGAACGCTAGTCTTCTTGAATGTTTCCAGCTCTGACGCGAGCACGTGAAAACTAACTTCTGGCGGGTTGTTTTTCGAACCATTCATTTTGAACATTACTACGTGGTAATCGGAAACGTCATCAGCAGGAAAAATATGAAACTCTCCTGTCGATGGTAATTCAATGCTAAGACACGCCGTTCCATCAATCTTCAAGATCATTGGTGACTCTGCGCAGTTAGGAATAAGCTCAAACTTAAAACCTGTAAAATTATGTATATTCACGTTTTTTCCTAGTTAAGCTAAATCAATACTTCCATTGGTTTCACCCTCTTTGAGAGGAGCAGCCAATAGTGACTCATTAATCTCATTGTCATGCCGCCCGACAAAAACATGAGTATTCAACGCAGAAATTAGCAGACCAGACAAATGAATAGCTTCTGTCATATCAACTACAATCGGTTCGTCCCAAACTTCAAAATCTGCTTCATCTGCGATAGATATGGTAATTGGCATTGTTAACTTGAGATTGTCTGGTACAAAGAAGTCACAAGATAAGTATTCATCCTCACTACGTCTGTAAGCCCATAAATGAGCACTCACTGGCGTAGAACCAAAAAATTCTCTAGCTTTACCGATGATGACTTTAGCCGCCTTGTGCAGTTCAGAATTTGTAAATGTAAAGCCGCTAGGCGGTAGCTCTGACAAGCTTGATTCGTTTTCACTTTCGTAAAAGTCGCCCATACTTTCCCTCTACGCTTCACTGTCTTGCTTTAGCATGACGTTAAACGATGTGTTTGCGGCAATTGATTCACCAATAGGGACGTCTTTCAATTGTGAAATATCAGACTTAACAAACACGGCTTTAAGGTCAGATAGTAGCTGTGATTCGTTAACGATCATTGTTTCGTTACCCCCCTCTAGTTGAACCTCATAAACCACACCATAGTCACGCTCGATACGCTCTAAAACTTCCGCGTTCTTAGTTGGTTCGCCATCAATGCAAACCTGTACTTTTTGACCATTTTTAATAGACATATACAATTCCCCCTCTAAAACATTTCATCAGCGCAAGGCATATCAAAATCAGATGTTAAAACGCAATGCTCGCCTTTAATTGCGATCAAAGGGCTTTCATCCCCACGCACTGGACACTCATAAAAACGGATATCGGCTACAGTTCCAACGTAAGTCGGATTGGAAGCCAAAAAGTCTTTTTTGTTTAGAATTTTCTGCGCGAAAATTTTGTGAATTGGTTGTGATTCCGTCATTTTTTTGCCCCTTAAATGTACTGATTAAGCTCTGTTTCTAGTTGTTTAACCGAAACGTTATTTTCACTAGCCACTAGAGCCACAAACTCTGCATAACGTTCTTGACCATCTTCGCATGAGTCCATGAGTTGAAGAACGCGAGTAACACTGTCTGATTTCATCACTACTATCTCGTTGTTTGCTTAACTTGAGACAACTATAACACTTGGGTT
>NZ_CAWNMS010000037.1:0-46383 GCF_963875605.1 Vibrio sp. V04_P4A5T148 | reverse complement strand
CGATAATGCTTAGAGTTCAAATCTATTTTTGAATAATAATTGCCATTAAATTTATATGGTTAATGATAAATATTGCTTTAATTCAATTAATTACAATTAATTTTTCATAATTGTTTAGTGTGAGAAATATTTGAAGTCACTGTGTTTTTTGTTCGGTGCTAGCTTCTATCGTTCATCGAAGAAATCCTTATTGCGGATGTATTTACTCATGAGGTGATAAGAGAAGGGGCGAACTAGCCAGCTCAATAAAGACCTGCCTAATCGAATGAACGTTGGTGTGTTTTCGTAAATACGCCCATTGTAAAGCCACAGCAATTTACCCACATGCCAATAGATTAAAGGAATGGGTGGCATAAAGGTGACGATGTCGAGGTCACAACAGATACGATAGGTTTTGTGACTAAGCGCGTAGCGTTGACGAAAACGCCAATTACCAATCGCGGGTTGGCCGAATGTCACAATGCGTTTGATGCATTTTGGGTATTTCTTTTCGATGTAGTCAGCAAAGATACACCCAATAGCCCCACCCGAAGAGTGACCAGTGATGGCAATGCGTTTGCCGCTCTCGATCAGAGGAACAACGACGGCTTCCAGCCGCTGTAAAACAGATAGGCCGAGTTTATCTTCGTTGCGCGTTGGCAGGCTCTCTTGATGCAGGAGATGGTAAAAGCCCGCATGAATACGGTAATCCAATCCTAAGTGCTGACAACTGCGTGTCCACATCGCAAAGTTCAAAAGCCAATCACTGACACTGTGCGAACCTTTAATGACGACCACGGCCTCTTCTTGGTTTTTACTCCACAGCACTCGAATCATGATTTTACCAAACTGGTTACGGATGATGTGCTGACCGTTCGGGTCAAAACCGTAACGTGTCTGCCTAAACACTCTGGGATAAGCAAGGTTGCACAGCACGGCATAGCGTTCGTATTGATAGCGTTTAAGTGGTTTCACATGACAGATCTCGAAGATATTGAGCTAACGTAGCGATTGAATGTGAATGCTTTATGAACGGTGCAGTTTAGGGTGGGGGAGTATTTATATTTAAATGCTGTCAGCCATAAAGATGCGAAGGACAGAATGTCAAAATTCCCTCCCCTTCAAGGGGTAGGGTAGGGTGGGGTGTTTCTTGGTTGCTGACACCTCTGTACACCCCCTCCTAACCTCCCCCTGAAAGGGGGAGGAACAGAACGGTTCAGCTTCCACTCTAGAGCATAATGTGGCAAAAATGAGCCAGCGAAGATCGGCCTGATACAAGTTTGTCGGATAGGCGACACCTGTTACCAGATGCCGCCCTCCTAAGAACCGTACGTGCAACTTTCACTGCATACGGCTCAAGCCTCCACTAAGGCGTTATTGTTACCCAGCAACTCACAAAGCAGTGGCGACAGGATTAAACCATGAGTTGCGACCTGTATTTTTCACCTTACGTTCATTGAGAAAACCTTCCCAAAAAGGATCAAACGGATTCGCTTGACTCATGATTTTAACATGTCGCTTAATTGGCACCTTAGCGATGTCAAACAGCCTGAACACGCCATACTTTCCTGCCTTTTTGAACCAGCCATGGAAAGTCCATTGACCTTGCAAGTTCAGAAAATACTTATGTGCGACCCACTTGCGCCCCTTGTTTGGGTGACGCCTAACTGACCATCGCCATAACGCTAGAAACATCTGATGACCAACATAGCCGAAGGTTTGTTTAGCAACACAATGGCGATAGTAATTCGCCCATCCTCGTAGCTTTGGATTTATCATCTTGATGAGATCGGCTACTGGGATTGTTGCGTGTTTTCTAATGAGGTCACGCATGTTTCGTAAGAATGATAATACGTTGGACTTGCTCGGTTTAATGAGCAGTTTCCCTTTGTACTTTCTGGCGTTGAAGCCAAGAAAGTCAAAACCATCATTGATATGAGTTACGTGCGTTTTCTCTTCAGAAAGCGTTAAACCTCTTTCTTGTAGGAAAGCCATCAGTTGCGGCTTGATGTCATTCACAAGAACTTCCTTTGAAGACCCAGTGATAACAAAGTCGTCAGCATAACCTATAAAGTTTACTCTGCTGCCTGTCTTGCGAGCGATAGACTTAGTTAGCTTTTCTAGTCCGACAAGAGTGAGCAACATCAGGGTGGGTGAAATTATCCCGCCTTGTGGTGTTCCCTCCGCCGTTTTGTAGAAGAGACCTTTGTCTATATAGCCACATTCCAGCCATTGCTTGAGCATCCTTTTGTCTGTCGGGATATTATCAAGTAGCCATTGGTGACCTATCTTGTCGAAACAAGCTTTGATATCCCCCTCAAGAACCCATTGTGCTGCTCCCTTTTTGCATAGACATTTGAAGCACTGTTGTATTGCATCGGCTGCGCTTCGATTGGGTCTAAACCCATAGCTGTTAGGGTCGGCAATTGTTTCAGATATTGGTTCTAGTGCTAGAAGATGTAACGCTTGTTGCGCACGGTCTATCATGCACGGGATACCTAATGGTCTGAGCTTGCCGTTTTTCTTCGGGATATAGATCCTTCTGAGCGGTTTGGCTCGATAGCCTTTTCTGCTCAGTAAACTGACTGCCGCCATTCGACGTGCATCGGTGTTCCAGATGTCGCCGTCAATTCCTGGCGTTTTACTGCCTTTGTTTTGTGAGACTCGACGAACAGCGAGAAGCTTTGCTGCTTTCGAGTGAGTCAGTATCCACTGTAGTGCTTTCGCCTTACCGTGTTTACCTTCTCGGATTGCTTTTGCAATGCGCATCTGGAGCCTTAACACATGGCGCTCAACCGCTTTCCAGTCGATGGATTGCCATTGGGCGCTGCCAGAAGGGGCACTCACTTCATGAGAAGAGATCATCTGCGTTCCTTCTTAAATAAAGTTTTCCAAATCATCTTGCAATGGGAGACCAGTTGGAAGTGGGCACACTTTCGTGTCAGACATCTGTCTGTATCTGCATCATTACAATGCAGCGTTCGCTTTTTCCAACCTCCTTTACCAGCACCGCTATCGGCTCTCTTCACAGACAGCTTTCCCGAAGGAACGATACTGGCTTACCGTGTTCCGCATGTCGCGCAATATCAGGTTAGATGCCCACTATAGTGCGAGGAGCCTGTCGATCACGAAAGAGCACTGTCCAATCTCTTTCCTACTCCCATCGCCGTTTTGGCCACAGCGTATTAACCACTTCCGCTGCTTCATCGCATAACGCACCTTACATGGATTCACTTTCGTTCATCATACTGATTCCCTAGCACTCACCCAATTCGTGGTTATCAGGAGGAGCATCCCCTCACGGTTCTGCTCCCGTTTGGCACAATGCCAAACTTCGTTACATTGTCAGGCTCGCTGCTTTATTCAGAGCCTTAGGGTCGTCTGGTGATACAAACGGTTCACTCTTTTCGCGGTGAACAGCGCTTCATGCGACTTCACGTCGCACGGACAGAAGCGTGTCAGTGACTTTGCTAAATTAGTAATTTTTTAATTACTTGAAGTACTGAAAACTAGGTTAACGGTGATAAAATTTATTGAGCCTCGCCCACCGAAAATGTACTATACACACTGTGTTTCATAGAGGTGACAGTTCTTAATAGCTGTCCACTCTTAGAAGTAAGAGTGAAACTAATTTCGAAGGGTTCGCCCTTAGTGTATCTTGTATATGCTTACTCCAGTAGGAGTGTTAACTTATTGTAACTAAACTACTTCTATGAAGCACACCCTCAACATTAGGAGAAGATGGTGGCTTTAGCTGACAATATTTGGTGGACAAGAAAAGCACGAATTCAAACTGAAAAACGACTTTTGTCTAACGCCTTTCACTCACAGGTAATACTACTCTGGTATTCATTCTTCTCTGTCGCCGTATCCGTTTATTATCTAAAGAACCCACAAAATGGAATCGAAGCGATCTCTTGGGTTGTATATTCTGTCCTAGTACTTTGCATTTCAGGATTCATCAATGGACTTTCGTTTAAGGAAAGAGCAAACCTAATCAAAGAATGTTATGAAAGTTTGAATAGCATTATGCATCACGCCTCCAAGCCAAATGCTGAAAATGCTGATTTGGCCAATTTATCAACAACCTACGAATCTAAGCTAAATGCTTGTGAAAACCACACTGATAAAGATTTTGCCATCGCACTATGCCAAGAGTATTGGGCAAGTACTAGCACCGTAAGGCAAGTAAGCAAAGATTTCCATTCAGACACCTCGGAAAACAAACAAAAACCAAAACAAGCTCTTACTAGAATACCCACATCACATCACTGGTTTTTAGCGGCATCTTATTTTATTGCTAGGTTGTTAACTCTTGTATTTTTTTATGTATTGCCTGTACTGATATTGCTTGCATTAAACTCGTCTTTATTCTTATCCGCTCCAACGTGTAATGGTGGATAAAATGCGTGTAGAAGACCAATTCAATAAAGAGTTTAGGCACGAGAATCTAAAAGAAATCTTTTCCAATCATGTTGTATATTCTGGTGCGACTGGCATAGACAATATGAATCAGTATGCTTTTAGAAAACAGTTAGACCCGCAAGTCGAAATCATTTCTCGTAAAATGATTGAAGGTTCGTATACGTTTTCCAAGTACAAGCTAAAATTGCTGACTAAAGGGAGAAATAAAGCTCCTCGTGAAATCTCTATCCCTACAGTGAGAGATAGAATTGCATTACGTGCTATGTGTAACTTTCTACAAGAGCGATTTGCAGAATCAGTGAAGTTCACGCTTCCTCAAGATGTCATTAAAGATGTCAAAGCTCACGCTTTATCTGGTGACTTTGATAGCTATATTAAGTTAGATGTTTCGAATTTTTACCCATCGATCAGACATAAAAACCTACGCTCTCAATTGAGAAAGCGCATTAGGCAAGATCACATACTAGACATGATCTTTTCGGCTGTGACAGCCCCTTCAGTTCTAGTTTCGAGAAAGGATGATGAGCCGAGTGAAGTCGGCGTACCTCAAGGATTGGCTATTTCCAACATCCTTGCAGCGATCTACCTCCAAAACATTGACAAGTTCTTATCTGAATTGCCTAACGTAAAATGCTACCGCTACGTTGATGATGTATTAGTTCTTTGTTCTGCTGATCAAGCACACGATCTAGCACAAATCATTATCAAGAAGTTTCGCAATATTGGTTTAAAAATACACTGCCCTGTGAAAGTACCAGAGAAGTCAAAAATTGACTCACTTGCTAATGGTTTTGATTATCTTGGGTATCAATTCACCAATGAGCATATCTCTGCAAGAAACGGTTCGATTGAAAAGTTAAAGGCTTCTCTTGCTGGGATTTTCACAAGCTATAAGCACTCTAAAAATAAGAGCTTAAAAATTTTAGAATGGCGATTGAACCTACGAATCACTGGCTGTGTGTTTGAGAAGAAATGCAAGGGTTGGCAATTTTTCTTCGCTGAGATCAATGATGAAAAGCTACTCCACAGATTAGATCACTATGTCCTGCGCCTATGTAAGCGTTTTGGGGTAGAAATGAGACCTAAAAAGTTTGTTCGTACTTTCAAAGAAATTAGCCACAACAAATATAACACCAGTTATGTACCAAACTTCGACCAGTATGACATACCTGAGATGAAAGAGGTTTTAGTTCAATATTTTAGTTTTGATTTGACCAATATGGTTGATGAAGAAGTTCGTTACCACTTCCATAAAAAAATAGGTTCTCAAGTTAAAGAGCTAGAAGTTGATGTGAAAGATTTTGGCTACTAGGTTAAGTGTAAAACAAGGGAATATGTCCCTCGTTCTTTTAAAAACCAGACTAGCATTAGGAAAAATAGGGCAAATGGTGATTCTAAGACGTGAGATCTAAATAGTGGCCAACTTGAAATGGAGCAAAAACATTCCAACAAACTATATCGCTCATCATAAATAGCATACCCAATACTCACGAAACTAATTCCCTCCCCCTAAAAGAGGAGGAACACCCCGTCATAAGCTTCTACTCGAAAGCATAATGAGCGTGTTTATATAACTTCTGCCAAGTGTTTTGACAGAGGAAAACTGACAAATTTTGTTGTAAATGATCAAGTTTGATTGGAAGTGATCATACTATATAAATTATCTTTCTATACCTGTCGTCCCCTAGTATTCACGATAAGGTGTTTATTTCTCTCTGATACTCCTCTTTATGGCTACCTCTTTAGGGTAGTTTGAGTTTGTAATTGATTTACATCAGTAATTCATTTTCTTTCATAATTAAAAATCTCGCTTAATGAAACGTTACCATAATTAGGAACCCATATGAGCAGGATGAAGCTGGTTGTCATCGGTAATGGCATGGTTGGCCATCGCTATATCGAAGATTTGGTCGAAAAAATGGAGGCATCGGCTGTTGATGTCACAGTTTTTTGTGAGGAACCGCGTGTTGCCTACGACCGCGTCCATCTTTCTTCCTACTTTTCGCACCATACCGCTGAAGAGCTTTCGCTTGTTAAGCCGGGTTTCTATCAAAAGCATGCGATTAATGTCTTGATGGGCGAGCGGGCGGTTAACATTAACCGCGAAAAGCGCGTGGTCTATTCAAATACTGGCCGTGAAGTGAGCTATGACAAATTAGTCTTGGCGACGGGCTCTTATCCTTTTGTACCGCCGATCAAAGGCAATGAAAGTAAAGACTGCTTTGTCTACCGCACCATTGAAGATCTAAAGGCCATCGAAACGTGCGCGAAAAAGAGCAAAAGTGGCGTAGTGATAGGCGGTGGTTTACTTGGCCTTGAAGCGGCTGGCGCGCTGAAAGCGTTGGGCGTACAAACCCATGTGATTGAGTTTGCTCCGGTATTAATGGCTGAGCAACTTGACTTGCAAGGCGGTTTACAACTGCGTAATAAAATTGAGCGGATGGGGGTGCAAGTTCACACTAGCAAAAATACGCTAGAGATCGTTGCTCAAGGCGAGAGCGCTCGTAATACCATGAAGTTTGCCGACGGTTCGGATTTGGAAGTTGACTTCATCGTATTTTCCGCAGGGATACGTCCTCAGGACAAATTAGCTCGTGAAATGGGCCTAGACATCGCGCCGCGTGGTGGGGTTGCCATTAACGATCACTGCCAAACATCCGATCCTGATATTTATGCGATTGGCGAATGTGCTTCTTGGAATCAAACTTTCTTCGGTCTGGTCGCTCCTGGTTACAAAATGGCAACGGTTGCGGTTGATCATCTTGTGGGCAATGAGAGCCAATTTAGTGGTGCAGACATGAGCGCCAAGCTCAAACTGCTGGGTGTGAAGGTGGGATCGATTGGTGATGCCAATGGACGAACTCCGGGTTGTAAAAGCTACGTCTATCAAAATGAAGAAGATGAAGTTTATAAGCGCATTATCGTTTCTGAAGACGGTAAAAAACTGCTTGGTGCAGTTTTAGTTGGCGACACGTCAGATTACGGCGATTTACTGCAACTCAAACTCAATGATATTGAGCTGCCCAAACACCCAGACACCTTGATTCTACCCGCGCATGCTGGCGCTGAAAAACCGGCATTAGGCGCGGATGCACTACCTGATACTGCGGTGATCTGTTCTTGTTTTGATGTGACGAAAGCGAAAATTGCCCAAGCCGTGGCCGATGGTCATCATACGCTCGGCGCGATTAAAGCGGTGACAGGGGCAGGAACAGGTTGTGGTGGTTGCGTGCCTTTAGTGACGTCGGTTCTGAATGCGGAACTGGCTAAATCGGGTGTGGAAGTCAAAAACGATATTTGTGAGCACTTTGCGTATTCACGCCAAGAGCTGTTCCATTTGATCCGGATTAACGGTATCAAACGTTTTGATGAGATGTTGGCAAAACATGGACGCGGTTATGGGTGCGAAGTCTGTAAGCCAACAATTGGTTCTATTCTGGCTTCGTGTTGGGGGGATCATGTGCTCTCGCCATCGCTGGTCAGTTTGCAAGACACCAATGATAACTTCTTGGGTAACATGCAAAAAGACGGTACTTATTCGGTGATCCCACGCATGGCGGGTGGTGAAGTCACACCACAAGCGCTTGCGGTGCTGGCGAATGTCGCTCAGGAATACAAACTTTACACCAAAGTGACAGGCGCGCAGCGCATTGGTCTGTTTGGTGCTCAAAAAGACGATTTACCTGAGATTTGGCGCAAACTGATTGATGCTGGATACGAGACAGGCCAAGCCTATGCCAAAGCTCTGCGCATGGCAAAAACGTGTGTCGGTAGTACGTGGTGTCGTTTTGGTGTGCAAGACAGCGTCGGTTTGGGTGTGCTGATTGAAAACCGCTACAAAGGTATCCGTACACCACACAAGATGAAGTTTGGTGTCTCAGGTTGCACCCGCGAATGTGCCGAAGCGCAAGGGAAAGATTTAGGCCTGATCGCGACCGATGCGGGTTGGAATATGTATGTCTGCGGTAATGGTGGTATGAAGCCTCGACATGCCGATCTGCTGGCCTCTGATTTAGATGAAGCAACACTACTGAAATACATCGACCGTTTCATGATGTTCTACATTCGCACAGCCGATAAATTACAACGCACCTCAGTGTGGCTAGACAACCTAGAAGGTGGCGTTGATTACCTGCGTGAAGTGATTGTGGACGATAAGTTGGGCATTAACGATCAACTCGAAGCAGATGTGGCAAAGCTTATTGCTGATTATCGCTGTGAATGGACAGAAACGCTTAATCATCCTGAGCAATTAACTCGTTTTACTCACTTCATTAATTCTGATTTACGCGATGAGAACGTCGTGTTCGTCAGCGCTCGTGAGCAGCACCGTCCTGCGACTTATAGCGAAAAACACCCAGAAGCGAAAGGCGATATATTCCACATTGCGCTTGCTGATTCGGCAATCTCTATCCCTGTTTTGGAGAAATAACTATGGCCAATAACACAGTATTTCAAGCCATCTGTGACATTAATGACATTGTTCCCGGAACGGGTGTGTGTGCACTGGTGAATGGTGAGCAAGTGGCTCTCTTCCGTCCGACTGAGGCGCAAGAAGTGATGGCGATAAGCAATATGGATCCCTTTGCTCGAGCCAATGTGTTGTCACGCGGTTTTATTTGCCAACATCAAGAGCAGTTCTGGATAGCAAGCCCGCTTAAAAAGCAGCGTTTCAATCTCATAACAGGCCAATGTATGGAAGATGAACGCTTTAGCGTGAAAGCTTATGCCGTGCGAGTCACCGACGGTGTGGTCGAAGTCGCGGCTTAACAGCCGCTTTTGAGACGATGAGATTCAATAGCAAAAAGGTTCCTTGTTCATCAAGTTCTCTTGATTATGCATTGATGGTTGGGAGCCTTTATCTATTCAATTTCCCTTTTTAATTTTAACTTTGGTGACAATAAGGACCATTATGTCTTATGTAAAACCTGCCGATTTTGTGCAAACAATGATTGACGCTGGCGAAAGCAAAATCTTCATGTCAACGCGCGATACCCTGATTCGCGGCATTATGGCGGGGGCGATTCTTGCTATCGCCGTCGCTGTGGCCATTACTGCGGCTGTGCAAACCGGAGTGCCTATTGTTGGTGCTCTGGTCTTCCCTGTGGGGTTTTGTATTTTGAACCTAATGGGCTTTGATTTATTAACGGGTGTTTTTGCTTTAGCGCCTTTAGCTTTGTTTGAAAAACGCGCCGGAGTAACCAAAGCGGGCGTTCTACGGAATTGGGGCTTGGTTGGGCTAGGTAACTTAATCGGTGCCGTTGCCGTCGCCTTTTTAGTGGCGCTAACCTTCACCATGAATTTCAGTATCGAGCCGAGCTCGGTTGGGCAAGCGTTTATCAAAGCGTCTACTGCTCGCACTCTTGGCTTTGCCGAACACGGTATTAATGGCTGGATCACCGTGTTTGTGAAAGGCATCTTGTGTAACTGGATGGTGTGTCTAGGTGTTGTCGGTGCTATGACATCAACTACTGTGAGCGGCAAAGTGGTCGCGATGTGGCTACCTATTTTTATTTTCTTCGGTTTGGTTTTTGAACACGCCGTAGTGAACATGTACCTGTTCCCACTTGGCATGATGTTGGGCGCTAAATTCACCATCGTCGATTGGTTGGTGTGGAACCAAATTCCGGCCACATTGGGTAACTTAGTGGGCGGCTTGTTATTTACCGGGTTAAGCCTTTACATGACTCACGGTAAAACCTTGCCACAACGCAACCTTGGCTAACCATTGTTAAGTGAGGTTTAACCTCGCTTAATGACGATATCCTTTTGTCGATAAGGTAGAGAGTAATCATGGTAAGCAGTGTAACGAGTCGCGGTTTTGTCTCTTTAGTGGGCGCAGGGCCAGGCGATCCCGATCTACTGACGGTTAAGGGGCTACGCGTGATCAGCCAAGCGCAAGTGGTGGTGTATGATCGTTTAGTTTCGCAAGCGATTTTAGATCTGGCGCCAAGCAGTGCGGAGATGATCTATGTTGGCAAACAGTTGGATTTTCATTGTGTGCCGCAAGATCAGATCAACCAAATTCTGGTCGATAAAGCCAAAGAAGGTAAAAAAGTTGTCCGTTTGAAAGGCGGCGATTCCTTTATTTTTGGCCGAGGTGGTGAAGAGCTCGAAACGCTGGCTGAACATCATATCGCTTATGAAGTGGTTCCGGGCATCACGGCAGCAGCAGGCTGCACGGCTTACGCGGGGATTCCGCTGACGCACCGTGATCACGCGCAAAGTGTGCAGTTCATTACGGGTCACTTACAAAAAGAAGGTAAAGCGATCAATTGGCGATGTTTAGCGCAAGATAATCAAACCTTGGTTTTTTATATGGGGTTAAAGCAGTGTCCGAACATCACACGAAACTTGTTGGATGCTGGCCTGAGCGCAGAAACGCCTTGCGCGATTATCGAACGCGGCACTACAGATAAACAGAGAGTATTGACGGGCTCGCTTGACGATTTACCCCTTTTAGCGCAACAAGCACAAAGCCCAGCCTTGATTGTGGTCGGCAGTGTGACTCGCTTGCACGACAAATTGAAGTGGTTTGGCGTATACTAAGCGCAATTTGCAAAGCAGCGGCGAACAGGCCGCTGTTTTTGTTTCTATTTGAGAAGAGAGCTCATGGAAAAAGTTGCCATTCTTGTCGACGTTCAAAACGTCTATTACACCTGTAAAGAGAAGTACCGCCAGCATTTTGATTACAACCAATTTTGGTATGTAGCCACTCAAGGGCGAGAGGTGATCAAAGCCAATGCCTATGCGATTGCTAGCCAAGATCCTAAGCAGCGCCAGTTCCACCATATTTTGCGCGGTATTGGTTTTGAGGTTCAGCTTAAGCCCTTCATTCAGCGTCGTGATGGCAGTGCAAAAGGGGATTGGGATGTCGGTATTACTCTCGATGCGATTGAGCTGGCAGAGCAAGCGGATGTGATTGTTCTGGTATCAGGAGATGGTGATTTCGAGCTATTGGTCGAACGGATTAAACAGCGTTTTAACAAAAAAGTAGAAGTGTACGGAGTACCAAGGCTGACGGCTCAAAGCCTTATTGATGTCGCCAGCCAGTTTGTTCCAATCGAGCAAGACTTACTGTTGTAGCTCACCTTCAGCAGGCACAATCTCACTATGTTGGGTATCTACCGTGCTGGTTGAAGCGGCTTGCTCTGCGTCTAATTTTTCACGTTCAGCTTTGGAAATATAACGAGGCTTATTGCTGCCGTGCAGCTTGGCATGCTTCTTTTTAAGATGCTTTTGCAGTGTTTGGTTAATTTTCTTTTTGCGGTTCATAGTCGTCTGCTCTTTGACACAAAGTCTTGGGTACATGAGGAACAAGGTGGCGCAGGATACTTGTTTTTATCTGCGATCTCAATGGGAGTTATTGGCAATGGAAAAAATGCATAGCGATCTTTTAACGGGAGAGCTGCTCAGTGAGTTTCGCACCGTAGAGGCGATGGTGAACATTTATTGTCAGCGCCATCATCGCTGTCAATCTGGCCTCTGTACGTGTTGCAAAACCTTGTTGGAATATGCGCAAGTACGCTTAGATCGCTGTCCTTATGGCCAACATAAACCCACCTGCAACCGTTGCCCAATTCATTGCTATAAGCCTGAGCCGAAAGAACAAATGAGATTGGTGATGCGTTACGCAGGGCCAAGAATGTTGCTCTCTCACCCTATATTGGCGATCCGCCATCTACTGCATGAAAAACGTGCACTACCAGAAAAACCAAAGGCGCATGCATCAAATCGCCATCAACGATTGAACCGTGCGCCTTGCGATAAAATATGATCCGCTTTGCTGCGACTTATTTCCCCGCCACCCACTGGCGTTTGGTTTTGAGGCTTGAAGCCAACATATAAATACAAGTCGCCAGTAAAGCAATAAAGAGATAACCCATTAAGCCTTGCGATCTTTGCATAAACCAATCAGCGATCACGGGGCCAACCACAGAGCCGATACTGTAGCTAAACAGCATAACTTGTGTCGCTGAGACAATGTAATTGGCATCGAGCTTATCACAACCTAAGTTGATGGCGATTGGGTACAGGGCAAACGTCGCCATGCCTAAGAAAAACAAGCTGGCAGCTAATATCATCATCGTTGAATCGAACAAGGTTATGGTAATCGCCGCAGATCCAATTAAGCAAAATAGTGCCATTAATAGTGTTCGGCCCAAAAACTTTGATAGCCAAGGCACCATAGGTTGCACCGCCATGCCACCCAAAACCACAAGCGCCATTAAGCTGCCAATATCGGTATGGCTGATACCGCGTTGTTCCAATTCAACAGGCATTAGACCGTAGATAGCCCCCAAAGTGAGCCCTGAAACTCCGCAACCGAGCAAGGCGGCATGGTTTAGTTTGAGTACCTGTTTCAGTGATAGGCTGACGGCATGCTGCGTTGACGGTTGGTCAGATTCGCCATAAATCAGCACCACACTGGCGATTAATAGCAAGGTAATGATGGCAATGAAAGGCACGCCGCCTGATACGCCTAAATAACCAATCCCTAATTGGCCCAATGCCGTGCCGCCGTAAAGCGCCGCCATATAAATACCAAGGCGTTTTGCTCGGCCTTTTTCATCACCATGCAATAGCCAAGACTCGACGACTACAAAGACACCAGCCACCGCAATACCAGCAACAAAACGTGCCACTAACCAAGCACTGGCATAGTGCAGAGCAGGTAAGGCAAAAATGGTTAACATGAGCAGCGCTAAGCACCATACAAAAGCGTTTCGGTGGCCAACGCGGTTGACAACAGGTTCAACGACTAATGCGCCGATCAATAAGCCAGCGTAAAAGACACTGGCAAGCCAGCTTGCCAATGAGCTCTCAAGCCCGTAGTGCGGCAACATCAATGGGATCAGGCTCATTAAATAGCCTGAGGCAATCGCATAAAGCGATAGCGCAATGACCGGAACGGAAATGCGAGGTGAAGACGCGTTCACAGTAATGTTGTCCATTGACTTTGCCTCAAAACCAGAATTGATGGGATATTTTGCGGCGAATATGGAGCTGATATTGAGAAAGGTAAAACGAAAAATTATGTTCTTAACGATTAATTTTATTAATCGAAAATAAAGCAAGAGAAATGAGCAGTAAAGTTGGCATAAATCGATAAAAAATGCCAACTTTATTATTGGTTATAATGATAGATTATTTCAATATGGCTTGGTTTAACCATTGATCAAATTGACTTTTTGGTAAAGCGCCATTGATCATATCGACTCGTTGACCATTTTTAAACACCATAATGGTTGGAATGCTGCGAATTTGAAATTTTGTGGCGAGGCTTTGTTCACTTTCAGTATCAATTTTTATAAAGCGAATGTTTCCTTTTCGTTCCGTCGCAGCATCACTGAATACCGGAGCAAAACCCATACACGGATTACACCAAGGTGCCCAGAAATCGACGACAACGGGTTGGCGACTATTAAGCAGTGCTTCGAAATTGGCTTCCGTCCCTTCAATGGGCGCTCCATCAAATAGGGGAGCTTGGCATTTACCGCAATTCGGGCTTTCTGTTACTCGTTCTATCGGAACTCGGTTCATTGCGTGACACGAAGGACAACGAGTATTGAATGTTGACATGGTTTCCTCTCTTTATTTTTGTGTTTTGCTCCAGTCGCATTTAACGCACTAGACTTAACGTCGGAGCAAAAGCGCGTATACTGACTGACATCAAAAGGACCTTTTGAGTCTCATTTCTCTTTCATACGATGAGTTTTTAATTTTAGGTCTTTGGATTGCATTAGAAAATACAACAAAAACAGGTTAACAATGACAAAATTCTATGCCGAAATTACAGGTTGGGGTAAATGCCTACCACCTGCAACGCTCTCAAACCATGACCTTAGCACCTTTATTGAAACTTCCGATGAGTGGATTAAAACTCGCACCGGGATTGAACAGCGCCGCATTAGCCATGTGAATACCTCGGATTTAGCTACGGTGGCTGCCCAACACGCCATCGCTTGTGCTGGGATTGATGCAACTGAGATTGATCTCATCATCATCGCAACCTGTTCGCCAGATTCTCTTATCCCAAATATTGCCTCGAAAGTGCAGCAGAACCTTGGGATTAAAAATGCAGCCGCTTTTGACTTAAATGCAGCCTGTACCGGTTTTGTTTATGGATTAGAAACTGCGACGCGTTTAATGCAAGCAAGCCATTACCGCCATGCGTTAGTGGTGGGTGCTGAGCGTCTCTCTTTTTACATTGATTGGACCAAACGTGATACCGCCGTGTTATTTGGTGACGGTGCTGGCGCTGTTGTCTTGAGTAAAAGCGATAAAGTAGTGGGTTTGCAAGATGCACAAATCGGTTGTGATGCAGAAGGGCGTGATATTTTGGCGGTGCCTAAATTTGGCTCATCGATGGATCGTTTTGCCGCTGACAATGGGTATTGGGATTTTGATTTTGTTGGGAAAGAGATTTTTAAACGCGCGGTTCGAGGCATGGGCGCAGCGGCGCAAACTGTGCTGGCGCGTTCCGGTCTTTCAACCGAACAAGTCGATGTGGTGATCCCGCATCAAGCGAATATTCGCATCATTCAAACCTTGTGTGACTTATCAGGTATTAGCCAAGATAAAGCATTCGTTAACATCCAACACTATGGTAATACGTCTGCCGCGACCGTACCTATTGCATTGTGTGAAGCGGTAGAACAAGGGAAAATCAAACCGAATGATAACCTGCTGGTGGCCGCTTTCGGGGCGGGCTTAACTTGGGGGGCTGGGCACATCAAATGGGGCGAGCGTGTTACCGCTATTAGCCGTAGCCAAGCGCAGTTACCAGAGTGTCAGTCCAGTGCGTTAGAATTATTGGCCAATGCAATTGAGCACTGCCAGCAGCGCCCGCTATCTAAATAACGCTTAGAAAACGAATGTTCACACAGTACAAGCAGTATGAGAACAGGCCACAATGTGGCCTGTTTTACTCTCAATGCTAGGTGTGTAAACTAGGCAATAGCCATGGCGAGCAGGCTAATTGGATGAATGGTTTCTAACGCGGTATTTTCTTCAATTTGCCATTTACAGGTTTCACAATCGGTAATCGCATAGTCAGCTTGCGATGTTTTGATTGCATCAAACAGGTGCGCGCCAATTTTCATTGAAACGTCATAGTTCTCTTCTTTAAAACCGTAGGTTCCCGCTAAGCCGCAGCATTCGCTGTCTAAGACCACTAACTCCAATCCCGGGATCATTTTTAATAATTCAATGGTAAAAATGACATTACCGCTGCGTTCAAGGTGGCAAGGGGTGTGGTAAACCACTTTCAAGTTAACGGGTTTCATTTTAGGCGCATTACCGCTCATGAACTCTTTGAGTAGAAAGCGCGTGACGTACTCGATTTGTTTGACCACCTTACTATTATCAACCCCTAAAACATGAGGATATTCTTGTTGTAAGGTAAACGAACAGGTTGATGAGGTGGAGAGGAGCGTTGTTTGACGATCAACTACCGCGGCTTCGATATTTTTCACATTCAATAACGCATTTTTACGTGCTTTATCGTGAAAACCATTGGCAATCAGCGGTACACCACAGCATTTCTCGTTATCCAGTAACCGTACGCCGATATTCATCGCATTCATCACAGAGACAAAATCTTTACCTAACTGCGGGTGGTTATAGTTAACGTAACAGCCGTGGAAATAGGTCACTTGCCGGTTATACAAGGGTTGGCGTGTGCAGTTCTGCTTAAACCAACGACGAAACGTGCCGTGTGAGTATTTGGGAAGTGATTTATGATCGTGCACACCAATGGTCTTGTGCATCAGTTTTTTTACCATCGGCATAGCCGTAGCAGCGTTCACTATCGGTGCAAATGGTGTGGCGATCGCGCCAAAAAGATCGGTATGGCTCAGCACGTAATCACGCACCAGCTTTGGACTCAGCGTTTTTTTACCATGTTTGCCACGCGCCACAGCAATGATATCGCCAATTTTTACTCCGGAAGGACAGGCGGTTTCACAACGTTTGCAGTTGGTGCAGAGCTTGAGTAGGTCGTCATAATACTCTGCGCTTTTAATCCTCAAGCGTTCGCCATCCGGCCCGCACTGTTTTGGCCCCGGATAGAGTGGGTTTGCTTTAGCAACCGGGCAATAAACGGTACAAACAGTGCATTTGATGCATTGATCAAAAGAGGTATTTTTGGGTGCGGCTTCAACAAAAGAGGTGCTCATACTAATACCTCCTGAATGACGGGTCGAGATTGAGTTTGAGCCATAATTTGAGAGGTAGCGTGGTAAGCGCTGGCAATAGCAACGCCTCCACCGCTGCCTTCAAAGACAGGATCATAACCCGCGAGCATCGAACCACAGCAGTATAAATTGGTAATGATATTACCTTGATGAGTTGGATTCAGTGACGTGTTGGTCAGCACACCAAAGGTCATGAAAGGGTGAGAGTTTGCTGAGAAAAAGGCATGGTTTCGCCATAGAGCGCGATCATGACAGCTCTCCGTCTCTAATTGGAACACGGGTTCGCTAATACCGTGATGAGAAGCCTGTAAACCTTGGCTGAAATAGCTCCCTGTAGCCATCACGAAATGGTCAGCTTGAATCGGCATATCATTGAGATTTTGAGTATGAATGGCGGTCAAACGGTTGCCATCAAATTCACCACTGATGACTTTATCGCCTTTTAAATGGGTACCACCCATAGTTAAAAAAGCTCGGCTGAGTGTCTCTTCAATGCGGATGCCCATTAATGATGGCGGCATGGTCGGGACTTCATGCAACTGCAAGTTGGTTTCCAATTTGAGTTTGTTCAGTAAGGTTAACCCATCACCATTGCCCATGATGGCAGGTAGGATCACTAGATCTTGCACAGTGGCATGACGGATCAGTTGATCACAAAAACTGCGCCATGCATGTGGTTGTTTGAGCAAACGAGCAATATCGATGG
This sequence comes from Vibrio sp. V04_P4A5T148, assembly GCF_963875605.1. Lineage (NCBI taxonomy): Bacteria > Pseudomonadati > Pseudomonadota > Gammaproteobacteria > Vibrionales > Vibrionaceae > Vibrio > Vibrio sp. V04_P4A5T148. The sequence continues at coordinate 29,076 of NZ_CAWNMS010000037.1, read as the reverse complement.
ATCGCAGTTCGTTGGGATTATGGCGAAGTGCTTCGAAACCCGGAATCGTGATATTGATGATCTCACTTGGGATAGCCGAAAATGCAGGTAGAGCGCGTAAGTTATCTTGCAGCATATGTGGTTGAAAATCTCGATAACCATCGATGGCGAGCAGCACAATACGCTTGAAATCAGCATTCGTTTTATGTTGATAAACATAAGGTTGTGATAACCAAGTGGCTTTCAGTGTCCCCATCGGAGTAATGCGATAGTGGTTACTATTATCCGCTTGGTGTGTCAGCGGCATGCCGCGCTGCTGCAGCGTTTTTTGAAACCACATTAACCCTTGCGAAATAGTGTCAGCGCCAATTTTACTGTAAGGGTGATTCGGGGCTTGTTGACGTAATGCTTCCATGGCGAGCAAAGGGGATTCAACCGCTTCGCCGCTAGGCAGTTTACCCAGAACATCGATGGAACCGGATGAAAAATGCAGAGCACTTTGGCCTTGACTGATCAGTGCTGTTTTTAGGCCCGCTTGTAAGCAGCGAAGACCTGCACTGTAACCTGCAATTCCACCACCGATAATTGTGACGTCGTATTTCATCATAACGTCTCCTCACTTTCATTTTGCTTGTGTTGCGTTGGAATGTCATTGGCTCCGAACAAGCCTTCGTAAATCCAGTAACTGAATTCAGCCTCGCGCAGTGCATCTCCCCAGAAAATCGGTTTAATGCCTTTCCAGCGCTCTTCTAAAAACTCAACCAACAGTTGGCTCGATTGGTTTCCCGAAACGTGACCATATTCTTGAAATAAGCTAGCGGCGCGATAGCTGCAAAGCTCTCCTTGGCACGGCCCCATACCTAAACGAGTGCGGCGACGTAAATCGATCAAGTTATTTACATCGAGTTGTTTAATTGCGTATTCAATTTCGCCCGCGGTCACCATTTCACATTCACAAATAACCGCTTGGCTCTTTGCATCATCAGATAAGAAATTTTGTGCGCGCTCACCATGGCGATAAATAGCCGATTCATAGACGGGTTTGGCAATGCTGGCGGTTTTTTTCACCTGTTTTGGGGTTTCGTTGGAGCCGGGTAGGGCGCGAGTATGAGTTTCGCAAGGGGTATTATTGCCCAGTTTTTTGGCGACTAAATCGGTCGCCCATTCTGCCATTAGGCGGTAAGTCATTAATTTACCGCCTGTAATCGTGGTGAGGCCTTTCAATCCATCGCGTTGTTCGTGGTCAAGTAATACGATGCCGCGACTGATGTTTCGGCCGCTGCCATCATCATTAATAGAGACCAATGGACGCACACCCGCATAAGCGCGTAATACACGAGTATTCGCCATGATGGGGGCCAGTTTCGCGCCTTCGGCCAGTAGTATATCAACCTCTTTTTCAGTCACGTGCAGGTTGTCAATTTGGTCGTAGTCAATGTGTTCAGAGGTAGTACCGATCAGTGAAATGGTATCACCAGGGACAAGAATATCGGCATCAGAAGGCTTGCGACAGCGGTTGATCACAAGGTTGTTGATACGATAGTCAAGGATCAACAATGAGCCTTTTGCGGGGAACATTTTGATGTTGAGATCGGCGTATTCACAGATGTTTTGTCCCCATATTCCAGCTGCGTTAATCACTTCTTTGGCGAAAATCTCATATTGTTGATGAGTGCTCAGCTGTAAACAGCGCACGCCTAATACTGTGTCACCTTGGCGGATCAGCGACGTCACAATGGTTTTGTTCATGATCCGCGCACCATGCTCTTTGGCGTCTAGCACATTGGAAGCGCATAAACGAAAAGGATCGAGTGTGCCATCGGGTACTTTGATCGCGCCAACAAGGTTTGGGTTAACGTGAGGCTCTAAACGCAGTGCTTCTTTGGCAGAAAGCGGCTCGGTTGTAATCCCTGCTTGAGCGCACGCGTCGATAAACGTGCTTTGAAAAGCAAGATCGTCTTCAGGCAGAGTAATGAACAGGCCGTCGGTTTTCTCTACACAATGTCTAGCGATATTTTTTAAAATTTGATTCTCTTGGATGCACTCTTTGGCCGATTCAGGATCGGTAACTGCGTAACGTGCCCCTGAGTGTAATAAACCGTGATTTCGCCCGGTGGTACCAGAAGCAATATCATCCTTTTCTAGCAAAATACACGCAATGCCGCGCAGTGCGCAGTCGCGCATTATCCCAGTACCGGTTGCTCCGCCACCAATGATAACAACATCGGTTTCAAATCGTGTGGTTGTGGTCATGGTGAAACCTTATTCGATGAAAAACTTATATTTAGTGTGGCATTTTCAATAGAAAATGTTCGATATATTGCTCACAAAAGCGCGAATGAGCGAAATTGTGTTTCATTTTGGCGGTAATTTCATCTTTGTATGTTATTTCATATCAAAATGATGAACGGTTTAACAATTTAGGTTGGGTTAATTTAACAACTGAAGTGGATTTTAGAGAACAAATGCGCTTACGAGCTGATCCGATGACTTCATCATCATGCCTCTCTTAGCAGTATGAAATCATATCTCTATCCGTTATTGCACTTGATTATGTCGTTGTTTATAGAGACACCCTTAGTTTCCTATCATTTGTTAAGCTCTGCGTTAATGAGCAGAAGATCAAAATAATGAGTTAATTAACAAAAAACGATATTGCAAGTAACAAAATTGTGTTCGAACGCTCATAAATGCTGTTTTTTAATTTTCGTGGGAAGAAAAATGTGCAAAATTTGCCACACACAAACATTGTGTACACAAAAAATAAACAAGGACACTTACTATGACTCGAACAAAACAACATACTCTTCTCGGAGAGTGTATCGCGGAGTTTATCGGCACCGGATTGCTGATTTTTTTCGGTGTAGGCTGTGTTGCTGCCTTAGTTCTTACTGGCGCACAATTTGGTCAGTGGGAAATCAGCATCATGTGGGGCTTAGGTGTGGCAATTGCCATCTATTGCACTGCGGGTGTTTCTGGAGCTCACATTAATCCGGCGGTGACCATTGCACTGGCCGCCTTCCACGGCTTCAACAAAGCAAAAGTACTTCCCTATATTGCGGCGCAAATGCTCGGTGCATTCTGCTCTGCTGCTCTGGTTTACGGCTTGTACAGCAACCTTTTTACTGATTATGAAATCGCACACAATTTTGTACGTAGCAGTCAAGAAGCGTTAGCCACAGCGGGTATTTTTTCTACCTACCCTAATGCTTCATTATCATTTGTTGGTGCATTGGCGGTCGAATTTGTCATCACAGCAGTATTAATGTTCGCTATTTTGGCACTAGGTGATGAAAATAACGGCGCACATCGCAATGCAATGAACCCATTGCTGATTGGTATTCTGATTGCGGTTATCGGTGGTTCACTTGGCCCATTGACTGGCTTTGCAATGAACCCTGCGCGTGATTTTGGCCCTAAATTGTTTGCCTACTTAGCTGGCTGGGACTACGCACTAACAGGTGCAAAAGATATCCCATACTTCATCGTACCTATCATTGCTCCTATTGCTGGTGCCTGTTTTGGGGCATGGGCTTACCCTAAATTTATTGGCGCGTACTTACCTACTGTCGGCGTAGGCTGCACCATTCCAAACCAGTGTGATGACGTAGAAGAAAGTGAGCAAGCTCACGTCTAAAATAACGACAACACTTTATAAAACGATTAACGTGAAAGATAAGGAAAAGACCATGACTGAGCAGAAATATATTGTTGCCCTTGACCAAGGAACAACAAGCTCACGTGCTGTAGTGTTAGATCATGATGCTAACATTGTCAGTGTTTCTCAGCGTGAATTTACCCAGATCTACCCTCAAGCTGGCTGGGTTGAACATGATCCACTGGAAATTTATGCGACGCAAAGTTCGACGCTAGTAGAAGCACTTGGCAAAGCAGGTATTCGCAGTGATGAAATTGCGGCGATTGGTATTACCAACCAACGTGAAACTACGGTGGTGTGGAACAAAGAAACGGGTAAACCAGTCTACAACGCGATTGTATGGCAATGTCGACGTACCGCATCCATTTGTGAAGAATTGAAAGCACGCCCAGGGCTAGAAGAGTACATTCGCGAGAATACAGGCCTAGTGCTTGACCCTTACTTCTCTGGCACCAAAATCAAATGGATTTTGGATAATGTCGAAGGGGCTCGTGAAGACGCCGAGGCTGGAAAACTACTGTTTGGTACAATTGACTCGTGGCTCGTTTGGAACATGACACAAGGCCGTGTTCACGTTACGGATTATACCAATGCCTCTCGCACTATGCTTTTCAATATCAACAACTTGCATTGGGATGAGAAAATCCTAAAAGAGTTTGATATTCCTTTGTCTATGATGCCTGAAGTGAAGAAATCTTCCGAAGTTTACGGCCAAACCAACATTGGTGGTAAAGGCGGGACACGTATTCCTATTGCTGGAATTGCGGGTGACCAGCAAGCTGCGCTTTATGGGCAGATGTGTGTTGAGGCGGGCCAAGCAAAAAATACTTACGGCACTGGTTGTTTCTTATTGATGAACACAGGTAAAGAGAAAGTCACCTCACATAATGGCTTGCTAACAACTCTAGCTTGTGGCCCTGCTGGTGAACCTTACTACGCGCTTGAAGGTGCAGTCTTTATGGGCGGTGCATCGATTCAATGGTTGCGTGATGAATTGAAACTGATTTCAGATGCGCATGACTCAGAATATTTCGCTACGAAAGTTGATACGGCCAACGGCGTTTATGTTGTGCCAGCGTTTACTGGTTTAGGCGCGCCGTATTGGGATGCTTATGCCCGTGGTACGATTGTTGGTTTAACGCGTGGCGTGAATTCGAACCATATTATTCGTGCGACCTTGGAAAGTGTCGCTTACCAAACACGTGATGTACTTGATGCAATGCAAGCTGATTCTGGCATCAAACTGTCAGCATTACGCGTAGACGGTGGCGCGGTAGCCAATAATTTCTTAATGCAATTCCAATCAGATGTGCTTGATACCGAAGTACACCGTCCTAAAGTGACGGAAGTGACCGCGCTAGGAGCAGCCTATTTAGCTGGTCTTGCGGTTGGCTTTTGGGGAAGCTTGGATGAGCTTGCTGATAAAGCCGTGATCGATAAAACATTCGTTCCTCATCAAGATGAAGAGAAGCGCGATCGTCGCTATAAAGGTTGGAAACGTGCGGTGAAATGTGCTCAAGCTTGGGCAACTATGCACGATGACGAAGAGTAATACTTAGCCTTATGGCCTCTATGTATCCCCCTGCTAGAGGCTTTTTGCTTGGCTATTTATGTTTTTGCTCTCTGATTTATCGATAAAAAATGCTCTGTCATCGTGGCAGAGCATTTTTTTACACGTCAATTTTTATTATTTTGGGTTTATCATGCAGCGCTTTTGGCGTCAGCCGTTTTTTTTTCTCGTTGCATCTTTGCTAAAAAGTAGATATTTACGCAGGCGATAAAACCGTTGGTGAGCACTACAGGCCATGAATCAATCATTAGTCCGTAAGCGGTAAACAGTGCACAACCAACAAAATTAAGAATACGCAGTTTAACGATATCTTTCATTGTCAGCGAGATTGCCACCATGATCGAAGCTGCATAGCCCAAAATTTCAACCACATTCATTTCCATAATTTGACCCTCTTAATATATGCCGAACGATGTCGGTACCAATCTTCTCGCCGTGAGATAAGTGAGGAAGCTCCGTGCCTCGAATGGTCATAATTGATTTACTGTGTATAAATATAACAATAGCTAATATGTGATAAAAGACTCAAAACTAGGTTCGGTGAAGGTTAGCGATTACGCAAACGTTTAATGTCTATCACATAAAATTTATCGCACTTTTTGTTGATAGAAATATTGATTTGTTTTGTGAATGTTTTGGCCATAAAAAAACCCGTCTTAAGACGGGTTTCGAAGATGGTCGGCATCAATTTTACTTTTTGCCTTGAGTCATTTGTTTATCTTTATCGGTCAGCTCGCGAATACGACGGCTAATATCACGGCGCTCTTTTGAAATTTCTGCGCTTTTGATGATGTGATCATCGACGCGATCTTCATAATCGGCTTTCATGTTATTGATGATCGCCATGACTTCTTCGTGGGTCATATCCGGTTTCATGTAATCGAGTAAGTTTTCAAGCAATTCAACTCTTTTACGGTTATCACGAACTTTTTTCTCGTTATCTAGCAGTTCACGTTTCAGTTTATTTTTACGGCGAGCTTGGTTAACAATTTCAAATACGATACTCATAGGTTCCTTTTCCCAACTTGAATGTCAATGCCATTGATTAAATCATATCGAGCTGATTCATAACAGCCTTTAGATCAATCCTGACTCACTCTTGATTAAGAAATAATCACTCTAGTCATGAGTGATTGTATTGGTACGGATAGGCGCTATATCATGTACCTTTCAAATCGCTATCTTATGGTATTTAGAGATGCAACTTTCAGAAATTTTAGTACCTAAAAGAAAAGATGTACCTGCAAACGCTGAACTGCATCACAGTGTTAAATTGCGTGAAGCTTATATTAGCGAACGTGAGAAGCTGGAGATGACCGAGTTAGAGTTAAGCCGTGCAAAGATTGTGATGATTGATAGCAATGGGAAAATCATCCGAATTTCACTGTTGTTAGAACACTAATGCAACATCGATTGTGGCCTCGATTAGGAAACTCCGCTTAGAAAAAAGGAAATTATAATGAACATTGAGCTCTCTCCCCTAGAAGCACGAATTATTGGCTGCTTAATTGAAAAAGAAGTGACCACGCCTGATTACTACCCATTAACGCTCAATAGCTTGACCACCGCATGTAACCAAAAAAGTAACCGTGAGCCAGTGCTGTCATTAACCGAAGCTGAGGTTCAAGATGCCGCTGAGGGCTTGATCGCTCGTCGCCTGATGAGTGATGAAAGTGGTTTTAATAGCCGAGTGAGCAAATATCAGCACCGTTTCTGCAACACCGAATTTGGCGATTTAAAGCTGTCAAATCAAGAGCTTGGTTTGGTGTGCTGCATGCTGCTGCGTGGGCCACAAACGCCGGGAGAGTTGCGCACTCGCACTAACCGATTATGCAGTTTTACCGATGTAAAAGAAGTCGAAACTATTCTAGACGGTTTAGCCAACCGTGAATCAGGCCCGCTGGTGGTGAAGCTGCCGCGTGAACCGGGTAAGCGAGAGTCGCGTTATCAACATCTCTTTTCTGGAGAGGTTGACGTTGAAAGTTTAGAGCAAACTTTTGCTCATGCTCCGGAAGGTGGGGCGACTGCTCGTATTGATCAGCTTGAACAGGAGGTTCACGCACTAAAAAATGAAGTCGCCGAGTTACGCGCTTTGGTGGAAAGCTTACTGTAAGTGAATAAGGTTTCCCACAAAGATAGCCCGGACTGGTGGGTTTATTTGGTTCGAACCCGCCATCAAGCACTGTATTGCGGTATTACAACGGATGTTGAACGACGCTTTGTACAACACCAAACAGGGAAGGGTGCAAAAGCGTTACGAGGTAAAGGACCGTTGTTATTGGTTTGGTCTCAACGTGTAGAAGGCGGTAAAAGCCTCGCTTTAAAAACTGAGCTAGCGATTAAAAAACTGACCAAATTGCAAAAAGAACAGTTGGTGGCAGGGCAAGAGAATGTTCATTTCTCTGTTAGTGGTATGGATGATTTTAGTGACGATTAGGTTTGGTCAGCGGCATTATTCGCCAATTTCATGTGCAATGTAAAAAATTGTATTAACCTTGTTTAGGGAATAATAACAACAAGGTTGGTTGCAATATGAACAGTTACAACAAATGGTCAGTGGTATCGTTGCTATTGTTGGCTTGTGCTTCTGCACAAGCGGCGAACACGATAGCTGACGCACGTGGTAATGGAATGGGGAATACTGGCGTAACAACGGCCGATTATCTGCTAGCCCCATTCTATAATCCTGCTTTGGTGGCCGTGTATCGGAATAATGACACGTTTGGCGTACTTTTCCCTGCGGTAGGTGGTGCGGCTAGAGACCCAGACAAAAGTCTAAAATCCATTGATGACCTGCAAGATAGCATCAAAGCGTTTGAAAATTCGGGTACACCCAATCAAAGTGATATTGATAAACTCAATCAGTATTTGGACCAGCTTGCCGATGACAAGCCTCTTGCTGCATCGGCGGGCATTGGTATGGCGATAGCAATTCCTCTCGATCTAGTTTCACTTAATATTTTTGCGCGTGGGCACGCAGAGGTGATTGCGCGTTCTGATATTGCGGCAAATACAGGCAGTAGCGGCACCGACGTTGAGAATCGTTATAAAAATTCAACCGTTGATCTGATTGCATTTGGTTACTCAGAATTTGGCCTAGCACTGGCCAAAATATACAACATTCGTGGCCAACAATTTTCATTTGGCATTACGCCAAAAATTCAACAATTAAGAACCTATAAGCAAAATGTTTCGGTAAAAGAATTCGATCTTGCTGATTATGACAAAAGCGAAACGAACGATAATGCCTTCAATCTTGATTTAGGGGCTGTGTGGTTAATTAACGATTTTCGAGTGGGTGTTGCGGTAAAGGATCTTTTTGCTCAAGAATTAAAAACCATTGATGGTTTAAGCTCATATGATTTGGATACGCAAGTCACAATCTCGGGTGGATATGTCACTGAGTTTTTCACTGCTGCAATCGATTTAGATGCAACAAAGCAGAGTCGCTTCCAAGACCAAAAAGATGATACACAATACCTACGCTTTGGCTTAGAAGGTAATGCTTGGGGATGGGCACAGCTTCGTGCGGGTTATGAAATCGATTTAGAAGATACTTTGGACAACGCCGTCACGTTTGGCATTGGCATCAGCCCCGGAGATCTTGTCAGTTTCGATCTTGCAGGAAACTATGCTGGAGATAATCAATTTGGCATTTCTGGAAATTTAGCTTTCACCTTTTAAGTATAGGAAAGCATTCTGATGCTTTTGTTTAGTAAATGAGCGGTTATGAGTGCAAGCCAGCTTTTTTAGTGGTTTGCACTATCATTTATGAGGAACATACTTAATAATCAAGATGATATACGGGCTACTTGTTTGATCCTTCATTGGGTAGTCCGAGAATATGATGAGTGCGAAATCAGCCATTGTGTGTCATTAAATCCAGAAGTTAGTGTAACGAGAATGCCATGAGAAAAATCCTGCTCCTTTCATTTGTATTCAGTGTCAGTTTGGCAGCCTCCACTCAGGCTGCAGCGCAAGTTTTAAATGGCTATTGGCGATATCAAGAGTTTTTAGATCTTAATCCTGCGCAACAGGCTCTTACCGACCAGATGATACAGGCAGTGCGTCAACCTCCTGCTTTACTCTCAATAGAGCAAGATAAACCTATTCATATTTCTGTTGTTTATCCCGGTCAACAAGTTTCCGATTATTGGGCGCGCAATATCAAAGCCTTTGAGATGCGTTTAGATGAACTTGGGATTAGATACCAAATTAACCAAGTCTTCACTCGTCCGAATGTCGATATTCGCCAACAAAGTTTATCGTTGATGGAAGCGATCAGAAATAAATCCGATTACTTGGTGTTTACGCTTGATACCATCCGCCACCGTAAATTTATCGAGCAGTTGTTAAGTTCAAATCAAACCAAAATTATTCTGCAAAATATCACTACGCCAGTAAAAAGTTGGGGAGATCGTCAGCCTTTTATGTACGTGGGGTTTGATCATGAAATTGGCACAATGAAACTGGTGGATTACTACAAAAAGTCGGCGCCAAAGAATAGTGCTTATTCCGTCCTCTATTATTCTGAAGGCTATGTTAGCGATGCTCGCGGTGATAGTTTTATCCAAGAAATGAGTCGAGACAGTAAATATCACTTGGCCTCTTCGTTTTATACAAAAGCGACACGAGATAGTGCATTTGATGCAACTTTGCGTATTCTTAAACAAACACCAGATATTAATTTTATTTACGCATGCTCTACTGATGTTGCTCTCGGTGCCATGGATGCGTTGCAGCAGCAAAATAGAGAAGATATTACGTTAAACGGCTGGGGCGGTGGTGAGGCTGAATTGGACGCGCTGCAAAATAGCACACTTGATGTGACTATCATGCGTGTCAATGATGACGCCGGTGTTGCTATGGCGGAAGCCATTAAGTGGGATCTTGAAGGAAAGCTGGTACCTACGGTTTACTCTGGTGATTTTGAATTGGTAACCAAAGAGGTCTCTTCAGCGTATATTGAAAAGCTCAAAAAACGAGCATTTCGTTACTCTGACCATTGATATATCGAGTCATTAATGAGTTTAAGGTCAAGCACCGTCAAGAAAAAACAAAAGATAGCTACCGTGATCACCAAATCAATGATTGCGGTGATTGGCGCATTGACGCTCAGCGTTTTATTTCAAAGTTATCAGATCAGTAGCAAAATCATTGCTCAAGAAGTGCAACGTACGGCTTCTCAAACCTCTAGTCTCATCCAGAACCTCTTTAACTTCCGTCTTTCATTACTGCAGATAAACCAAGATAGCAGCGCAAAAAATGCAGGTTTAGTTAAAGCAATTCGTAAGGGCGATAATGACAGCATTGATCAGTTCTTTTTTGGAGTTGACCAGCTAGAAGTAGCCAACACGCCTGACATTCGTTTCATTTCTGATTCTGACAGCCTGATGTGGGAAGATGGCAATGCTCAGTTTTATGGTATTGAACAAAACGAGCTGGTAAACATGTCTCGTAAAGTCGCGTTAAGTAATAACTGGCATATGATCAAATCTCCCTCTCAATTGGGCTATGCCTACCTAATGGTCAGACGTACTCCCGTTATTGACTCGCAGTCCGGAGAGGTGATTGGTTTTTTGCATCTTGCTACCGTACTTAACAACAATTACGTGCTGGCAGAAACATTACGTGAAGGGAGTAACTCAGAAAATCTCGTGATGACGACGGGTGAAAAGGTCTTAGCCTCAACAATTAATGGTGATGAGACCTACACGGAACGTGATGTTTTAGAAGATAATTTTGACGCCTATAGTTTTGCCGATTACATGGTAAGTCGTACCGCGTTAACCATAGAAGGCGTACCAATTTATATTAACGTCCTCAGTGTGCAGAGCAATGAGAACGTATTGCAATTACGTGAAAATTATTTTTTTTGGATGATTTTTGCCCTTTTTGCGATGGTGATAGTCTCTATTTTGACTCGTTGGTGGTTACAGCAGCGTGTCAAAAATGAAATCAGTAGCTTGATGAATTACACCCACAAAGCGGCAGAAGCTGGGAGTTATGAGCTTTTTTCTGGTTCTAAAATCTATGAATTTGATCACTTCGGCAGAACGCTAGAACACACATTTCAACGTTTATCTGAGCAAGAAAAACAATTTGAAGATCTGTTCAATTTTTCACTTTCGCCCATCATAGTATGGAGTATCGACGGTGATATCATCAAAATGAACCCATCAGCAAAGAAATATTTCATGCGTCGCAATGATCAACAGCAGTGCATTCTTGATGCATTAAAGCAAGAACTGCAGCCAAAGATACGCCTTGCGGTTGAACAAGAAACGTTCCGAGAGATAAACGTTGAAGTTGGCAACAAGGTTTTTCGCTGGAATTTATCCCCCATTATTTTTGAGCAGAGAATTGAGTCAATCATCACTCAAGGACAAGATATTACGACAATCGCTGAGGCGGCCAAACAGAGCCGACTCGCAAGGCAAGAAGCGGAAGAGTCGGCGCGTATTCGTGCTGAATTTCTTGCAAAAATGAGTCATGAGCTGAGAACACCATTGAATGGGATTTTAGGCGTTTCTCAATTACTTAAGCGTGAAATCAGTGACCATGAGCAACTTGAACAAGTGAATGTGTTATGCAGTAGTGGTGAACATTTATTGGCAGTGCTGAATGATATCCTTGATTTTTCAAAGATAGAGCAGGGACAGTTTAGAATTCAAGAGTCTGACTTTAAGCTGGTTGAGGTCATCTCTGCCGTGGAAAGTATCTATCGGCCATTATGTGCTGAAAAAGAGATTGAATTCAGCCTAAAGAGCAATATTCCGCCTGATATGATGATCCATAGCGATCAAGTTCGCCTGAACCAAATTCTGTTTAATTTATTAAATAATGCGACTAAGTTTACCCACCATGGGTTGATTAGCATTGAGTTCCAGCAAAAGAATAACCACCAATTGTTTATTTCGATTAGTGATACAGGTATCGGCATCAGAGAGCAAGATCTCGCGCTTATTTTTGAGCCTTTTACTCAAGTAGAATCAAACACTACACGAGAATACGGCGGTAGTGGCTTGGGGCTTGCGATTGTCAAAAGCTTAATTGAGATGCTTGGTGGTGCCGTAAACGTGAAAAGCCAATTTGGAGTAGGTACTACATTTTCTGTTGAACTCCCGCTGGTTGTCGTCAGTGACTGCGCTAAGGATATACCATCTTATGAGCGCGCGCCGCCACATGAAATGTTTGAAAAACCAATCAAAGTGTTGCTAGTCGAAGATAATCATACCAACGCTTTTATTGCTCAAGCATTTTGCAAAAAATACGGTATGGAAGTGACAAGAGTAGAGGATGGTCTACAGGCGATTGATTATTTGAAAGATCATCCAGTGGATCTTATCTTAATGGATAACCAACTGCCTTACTTAGGTGGGGTTGAAACAACCCACTTGATCAAACATGAGTTGATGATGGATGTACCTATTTATGCGTGCACGGCTGATGGTATGCAATCGACTAACGAAGCATTTATGGCCGCTGGGGCAGAGTATGTGATAGTTAAACCTATCAAAGAGAAAGTATTGCATGAGGCTTTTTGTCACTTCCAAAAACGGCAGAAATAAAGCACCGCGCAACGTTCTTATACGCTACCAGCCATAAAAGCGCGTTCTAATATTTCTTTTTTCAATGCTGCTGTCATTGCAATTGATTCAAGAAATTTAACGCCTACTAACATTCCTTTACCTTGTTGACGCACACTGACGATTTGGCAAACGAGATCTTGTGGTAGAAGTGGGGAGAGTGTGGACTTTATCTCAATAAACATATCTTTTTCTAAATGGTGCAAGCCAGGAATAAATAGCGCGCAGCCAGAAATAGAAAAGTCGATCAATTTCCCTTTAAATTGATGCTCTCCTTCATGCATAACGGCAGGCAAAGAGAGTTTATAGCGCTCGTGCTCACGGATTGGTTTGGTCACAAAGTGCTTAGGAAACTTGATAAACAGTAATCCGAACGGTTTAGAGATACTACGAATAATCGAGGTTTTGAACGCGAGTATATGACCTAATTCAGTGTCGCAAATTCCACGCAAAATGATTTGGATATTAACTATTTTTCGCATCACCAAGTCTTCACGAGCTTTAACAGGCATATCGATCAGTACGTATCTTTCACGTTTACATCCGACAATTGTCGTTGAAAAGCTGTAAGAATCCTCAGGTCCGAACTCAATAGTGGCGAGGATTTTCATGCATGGCTTAAGGAGTTTGATGAGATCGTCGCTGTTAGTATTCGGAATTGGCATTGAGTGGCATCGTCGTTACGGAAATATAGCTTTACTATACCCCGTGATTTTTACGTCACCTACTAAGAAAAAATAAAAAACTCTCAGAAGATCATGTTTCTAAGAGCTTTTCTCAATTTTAATTCTAGTGGCTACACCTTGTGTTAAGCACTGATGCGTTGACATTCACAAGTTGATGATTGGTCGATATAATCATTTAACTGATCAATTTGTTCAGTGTTAAATGTTAAGCCGAGTTTACTTCTGCGCCATAGGATATCTTCACATGAAGAAGCAAATTCATAATGTAAGAGATAATCGACTTCGCATTGATAGAGCCCAAACGCAAAATGTTTACCCAGATCAGCACTACTTTGCACATTATCGAGCATCACCGAAGCTCGGCTACCATAATTAGTGATCCAGCGGTTAATGGTCGCTTTATCAAGATCTGGAAAGCGCTGCTCAAGCTGCTGTTTGAGCTGTGCTGGGTAAAAGGCTTCTCCACCAGGCAGTGGTTTGTTTGCGGTCCAACTGTCAGACATTTGATTAAAAAATGGCTTTAATTGACCCATAGCAGATTCAGCTAACTTGCGATAAGTGGTTAACTTTCCACCAAAAATAGACAGTAGTGGCGCATTATCAGCTTGTTGATCCAATGAGAGTGTATAGTCCCGAGTAATGGCTTGTGGTGAGTCAGACTCGTCATCACACAGCGGGCGTACACCGCTGAAGTCAGCCAGAATATCATCTAATGTGACCTGATGGATAAAGTGCTTATTCACCACATCCAATAAGTACTGTTTTTCTTCGACGCTAATTTTCACTTGACGGGGATCACCTCGGTATTCGACATCGGTGGTGCCTATCATTGAATAGTGATCAAGATAGGGGATCACAAAGACGATCCGCTTATCTTCGTTTTGTAAAATATATGCCTGCTCTTCATCGTGAATTTTCGGCACGATAATATGTGATCCTTTGATAAGCCGGATACCGTAGGGAGAAGTAATTTCAATCTGCTCATCAATGAACTGTTTAACCCAAGGACCTGTTGCGTTGACAAGCGCGTGGCTGCGGCGAGTAAAACGAGTTTGTGTTTTTTCATCAAACAAAGTCACATGCCATAACTCGTCAACACGACGAGCTGATTCAACGCGGCAATAGTTTTTTACTTCGGAACCGAGTTCACGTGCTTGCATCGCATTCAGTATCACTAAACGAGCATCATCGACCCAGCAGTCTGAGTATTCGAAACCCATTTTCATCTCATTTCTAGTCACCACACCCGCGTTAAGGGCTATTTTTTTGCTAGCAGGTAGTGAGGTTCGTTTGCCTAAATGGTCATAAAGAAAAAGTCCGGCACGAATCATCCAAGCAGGTCTTAGAAAAGGGCGGTGTGGTAGACGAAATCGCATTGGTTTTGCAATGTGAGGCGCTTTGCGCAACAGTACTTCGCGTTCAGCCAATGACTCACCGACTAAACGAAATTCATAATGTTCTAGGTATCTCAACCCACCATGAATTAATTTTGAGCTCGCAGAAGAGGTAGCGCTAGCAAAGTCTTTTGCTTCATACAGGCCAACTTTCAGCCCGCGGCCAGCAGCATCTACGGCGATGCCTGCCCCATTGATACCGCCACCGACAACAATAATGTCGAGCACATTGTTTTCGGCTTCAATCGAGTTGCAAACAGAATGGTTGTTCATTGAGCGTACCTATTTCGTTTTTGTTCTGTAATGTTCGTATGAAACCATTTTTTAGTCGAAATAGTTAGTTTTTTGTTTTTTTATTTTGATCTCGATCATTATTTTCTAATGCATATGCTCACTTAACTAATAAAAAAGGCGCCACGTATTCACGTAGCGCCTTTTTTATTGTGAGAGGCAATACCTTAACGAGCAAGTTTGCGATGGGCGCGTGAAAAATGGCCAGCGCAGAACGCACCGACAATAGAAAGTTCACCAGCCAGACAGAGTGATGCTGCCACTTCGGCTAACGCTTGCGAATGACCAGTACCGTGCAGACCGAGAATATCCAAACATGCTTTTTGACTCGGTAACCCTGTACCGCCACCAACGGTCCCTAACATTAAATTGGGTAAGGTTACACTGGCGTACAAACCACCATTTTTGTCCACTTCCATGCGTGTCATACCAATTGCCGATTCAGCAACGCAAGCGGCGTCTTGCCCACAGGCAATATACAAAGCAGCGAGTGCATTAGCGTAATGCGCGTTAATGCCTATCGCGCCGCTTAATGCCCCACCAACAGTCGTCATTTGGCCAAATTGCATCATAGACTGTGGCGTCGTATGCAGATGTTTATGGATGAGTTCGGCAGATAAATGCACCTCGGCAGTCACTTTTTTTCCTCTCACACTACGCAGTGTTTGGCTAGTGGCTTTTTTATCACCCGATAGGTTGCCATCAAGGAATGCGTATTCAGGCTGCACAGGAGTATTCGCCAGAATGGTTTGGAACACGGCATTGGTGGCAATAGTGACCATGTTTTGCCCTGATGCATCGCCGGTTAAAAACTCAAACACGAGGTAGACATGGTTCCCTTCAATATTGACATTAATGTCTGACAGTTTTCCGTGTGCTGTCGTGTTTTCTGCAACTTGTTTAAAGTGGTCATATTGAGTCACTATCCACGCAACAAACTGCCCAGCTTCGATTAAGTTATAAAATGCAAAGCCTGGCGTGCGAGTAACGCCTTCATTTAACAACATGGCGCTTGCACCTCCTGCCGCAGTGAGCAGTTTTGCCCCACGATGATAAGAGGCAACCAAAGCGGCTTCGGTTGTCGCTAACGGGACGAGATAATCACCTTTGGCAAACAGTCCGTTGACTCGTAATGGCCCTGCGATCCCAACTGGAACTTTGACTGTGCCAATAAAATGCTCAATATTTTTGTGGTAGCTGAGCATATCTTGCTCTGTTGAGTCATCTAAAAGCGCACTTTTGTTCGTTCGCGTGTTAAGTACTTGCCAACGGCGTTCTACATTTTTTGCGGTTAAATACGGACTTGGTGTTAATTTGAGCGTTGGAGAAGTGAGTTTGGGTTGAAGTATTTGATCTAGCTGCTGGGCTGATATATCACCACCCAAAATAGAAACATAATCTCTTCGATGCAGGTTTAGCTTAGGCATAGCGAATCATGGTAAAGAATTTGCGGGCATTGTACTAACCATGCACATAAACACAATATTTGCTTGTGTTGCAAGTTGTGTGAAGAGTTAGGCTTGGATATCCAATATTGAACCCAGCATGTCTTGATCTCGTTGGATAATATTGGTGCCAATGCGGTTGTATTGTGTAGCTTGGTTCAATTTTAGTAGGCTATCAATTTCTTCAGGTTTTTCTTCAGCTTTAGCAACAACTTTATCAAACTCAACTTTATTAAAAGCAAGCGCTTTGTCCGCTTTATCGACAGGAGAGATGTCTTTTTCCATATTGAGCTCACGAGCCGCATCCTCAGCCATTTTATTTGACTGATTGATCAGTTGATAGCCAGAATGAACACCAGATATAGACATAAGCTTACCCTCGTCGATGTCTAAAGTTTAGGCTCCGTTTACTTTTTGCACAAGAAGAAATTCGTGACTAGGAAAAGAGGCTCGAAAGCACATTCAGCTCATCATCAGTGAGCAAATTATTCGATTCATTTTCCAAAGAGTGCTTTATCTCGCCTTGTAATAAACGCAGTTGTTGGGGTGTTAAATGCTGTAATTGTGATTTTAAAGACTCAAATTGATTATGCGTCATCGACTCATGCCTCAGTAAAAAATGCGCTGCCTTCTCACCGCGGTAAGTTTGATGTCCTTTCATGGCCTTACACCTGTAAGAAAATACTTAATCTGAGATTATTCTCGACGTGGCGATTTTTTGTCCGAAAAATGTCAAGTTATAACAAGAGAAAGGTGAGAGCCGCCCGAAATTGAGCTGCTCTCATTATTACGACAATTGCTAGTTTACACGGACGGCAAACTTACTGGCGAGAGAGTGAAGCTCAGGTAGCATGCGATAAATAAGGTGCAGTTGTTGTAAGACCATTCTTACCGAGCTTTCATCTTCTTCACGCCATTCGGCTAAGCGTTTCTCTAAGCCTGCGTCGTCAATGTCGCTGGTATCGCATTCATCACAATGTTCATAAAGTTGTTTGTGCAACACCTCTAAGTGTTGGTGGATCACTCGGTGAGTTTCAAGTACCAGTTGGTGCGTTGCTTCATCTTCGATGCGTGTCCGATGGGCCCCAAGAGCGGAGATATAGCTGAGCAGTGCATGGTTCAGTGTCAGAAAACGGAAACTTTCATCGATTGCCGCGCGATATTTACCCGGTTCTGCCAGCATATTACTGATCGCTGCGGTTAAATTTGCGTCTTGGTTGTGGGCATTGCGCCGTGAGATGCGATAGCTCAAGTTGTCTTTTTTGCCGATACGGTACTGACCAATAATCTGTCCCAAATAGGCTTTGTTGGCATCGATCGCATCCGCCATGACTTTATGTAATCGTTTTGATTGCCAGTCAGGGAGGATCAGCACTACCGCTGCGACGGCCAATGCGCAGCCAATCAGAGTATCGGCAAGCCGAGGCAGTACCACGGCGTAACCTTCACCCAATTGATTAAAGCAAAACAGCACTAAAAGAGTAATAAAGCCAGTCGCATAGCCGTAGTTGTTTAGTCTAAAGGCGAAAAACATCACACCTGATAGTACGATAAAGACCAATTGGCTTTCTGGCGATGGGAACAAGGTTAAGAGCAGCACGCCTAAAAACAGCCCCGATAACGTGCCAATGATTCGGGCCGTCAGTTTTTGCCGAGTGGCTGAGTAGTTTGGCTGACAAACAAACAGTGTCGTGAGTAAAATCCAATAGCCTCGTTCAATTCCAAAACCTTGGATGATTCCGTAACCGATAGTGAGTGCGATAGACATACGCAGCGCATGACGAAATAGCATGGAATCTTTATGCAGATTTGCCTTCACCCGTAACCACATGGCTTTAAGAGTGTGGGCTTCTGTATCATACAACATGCCCTCTTCGAGCTTGTTAGTATCAGGGTTGTTAACGTTATTGAGCTGCTTTTCTACTGTTGCTAAGTTATTGAAAAGATAACCTAATTGCGCTAGTGACACCCGCCAGTCAGGGCGTTGTTGTTCTTGTAGGTAGTTTAATGAGCTTTGCAATTCATCCAGAGCCATGATTGACTCAGAATGGTGCTGATAGCTTCGCCCTAACTGAATCGATTGGGCTATTTCACGGCAGGCTTTAGCCTGTGTTTCTAATAAATGTTTAAAGCGAAACAGCACATCTGAGCGGCCAAAGTGTTCGGCAAGTTCTTGATAGCGATAATGACTTGAATTGACACGTTCATGGATATCTTGTGCCATAAAATAGATGTTGAGAAATCGGTCACTGGCACCATCAATATGGCCTCTTTTTGAACGACTCAACAAAGTAGCTTTACATTGATTGAGTGCGGTAACCGTTGCCGCGTTTAAATTGGCTTCAGCAATTCGATATGGCTGAGGGACTAAGTTCGATACGGGATGGAAGAGATGGCTTTTGGACTCAAGATAATTGGCCAATTGCAAAAAAACATTCGCTAAGCTTTGCTGTACTGGTTGCATTGGCCAAAACATATGCCAAATCATCGACATGAAGTAATACCAAGCGGCACCCGTCAGGAGCAAAACGGGTTGAAACCACAAATTCACGCTTTGGTGTGCACCCAGCATGGTGTAGATGGCGATAAGTAAGGAGCCAAAGGCGATGCTGGCATAACGTGGGCCAATTGCGCCAAGAATGATAAAACCAAACGAGGAGATGAATAACCCAATCGCAAACAGTGGCGGGGTATGGAAAAGCAGTTCGATAGAAAATGCAGCGATAGCAAAGCAGATAAATGTCAGAGTGAGGGATTTTAACCGTCCACTGAAACTATCATCACTTTCAGCCAGTGCTGCGGCAATCACGCCAAGGATCAGTGGCGTAATCCAAGTATTGAGGTTGTAGTGCCACGCAGGAATGACCACACCTAATAGAGTGATCAAAATGAGAATGCTGTAATTGACAGTTTTATTCGCCCAATAAAGGCGAATTTTGCTAGAGAGCGGCACGATACTTCAACATCCAAAAAGAAAACCATAGTGTAGCAGAAGCGTTGATTAACACTCTGATCAAGATAAAGAAAAACGTCTACTTGATTACAAAATCAACAACAGTAATCTTGACATTAATTTTTCAATGCCCACTGTGATTGGTATATCATATTCACATTCTTATAAAAGAGCATAAAACCATGCAGCTGAGCGCAAATAAGCCTGCACAATTTCTCATTCAAGACGAATATAACCAAGTTGAACTTGACCAACAGCGTTTGATTATCTCCTCGGCTGTCAGCGAAGAGCGGATCCCGTTCACGGTTTGGAACGGTAAAGTCCGTGTTAAGCGTGGTTTGTTTTGGGGAGCATTGCAGTTTTTTGCGCATGAAGATGAAGGTGTTCAACAATCATGGTTGGTGCAAGGTTTGCCTTGGCCCGAGTGCCGACAGTTTGCCCATACGGCGGTAGCGGCTTATCAACAATGGCACAATCGTCAATGTGTGCAGTTAAGTCAGTATCTGCCTCGCTGGGAGCAAGAGCTCAATCGCTTGAAGCGTTTACCCTCTTTTTTGCCACACTCCTTATTAGATGTTTGGGCTTTGCAAGTGGAAGCTGATTTTTCGATGATGGACATGAAATTAGCCGAAGCACGTCAACGGCTACCTGATGCTATTGCTCAGCTCTCGCCTTGGCTTACGGATCGCTCGGCGTCCCTTGCCCAGCGAAATCAACACTGGCTTGAATTGGAACGTCAAAACTGGGAAGTCTTATTCTCTCAAGTTGAAAGTTCTCCACTTAATTTGTCGCAGCAACACGCAGTGCTACTCAATGATGATCACAACCTCATCCTAGCGGGTGCAGGTTCGGGCAAAACCAGCGTTTTGACGGCGCGTGTTGCGTATCTACTCCAAAGTCACCTTGCACAGGCCCACGAAATTCTACTGGTGGCTTTTGGTCGCGATGCGTCGAAAGAGATGGAACAGCGATTAGATAGCAAAATCGGCATGGCGGCGGAACACGTTCGCGTTAATACCTTCCATCAGTTAGGGCTGAAAATTTTAAACGAGGTCGAAGGGCGAGAAGCGATCATTTCGCCAGTGGCTCTAGACAGTAACTTAAAGTTGGCATGGTGTATTGATTGGTTGAAGAAACATTGGATGACGCCGACCAATTTTAAGCGTTGGCAGAAGCATTTGTCTAAATGGCCAATTGCTTATTTAGCTGGTGATGATGAACTGGGTAGCCATGTTGAAAACCCCAAGCTGATTGCATGGTTGGAAAAGCAACTTGAACAACTGGCTATGCTTGGTCTTGGGAAAAAGGAGCTGCAACAACGTTTGATTGACCATCCAGACTATTCAAGGCTGAACAGTGAGCTCTCTTTGTGCTGGCCATGTTACCAAGCTTGGTTACAAATGCTCAAAGAGCAAAATCAAATCGATTTTAATATGATGATCAGCCGCGCAACGGAATACGTTGAAAAGGGTAAATTTAAATCGAATTGGAAATTCATCATGATCGATGAATACCAAGATATTTCACCACAGCGATTGGCGTTGATCCAATCTTTATGTGAGCAGCAGCCAGGAGCGTGTAACTTGTTTGCAGTGGGTGATGATTGGCAGTCAATCTATCAATTTGCTGGTTCTGACGTGGATCTTACGACTGGGTTTAGTGAACGCTTCCCACACTCGACGGTTCATTATCTGGATACGACTTATCGTTTTAATGATCAGTTGGGTGCGGTAGCTAACCAGTTTATTCAAGCTAATCCGAATCAGTTACCAAAAACACTTAACAGCTTCAAGCAGCAAAAACAAAAATCAGTTTTTATTGCACCAAGCAACAACATTGAAAAGATCTTGGATCAACTCAATCGCCAAGCGAATAGTACGCAATCTGTGCTATTGCTTGGACGAAACCATTATCATAAACCAGAGCTGCTTAACGACTGGAAAAAGCATTACCGCTCACTCAATATAGAATTTATGACTTGTCACGCCAGTAAAGGTAAAGAAGCCGATTTTGTGATTGTGCTCGGTGTTGATGAGGGGCAGTTTCCGGCTCGAGTGAAAGCGCTGCATATCGATAGTGCATTGAGCCAATCGAATGATGATTTCCCCTACGCCGAAGAGCGCCGTTTATTCTACGTTGCAATGACCCGCGCTAAAGAGAAAGTGTGGATCACGCACTCGGGCAGTGGCTCGGTTTTTGTTCGCGAATTGCTATCAGGGGATTACCCAGTGGTGAAGCAGAAATAACGCATCCTTTGAAAGGGGATGCGTTCACGCAGGCGATCAAGTTGTCTTATGTGGTGATTTGGATTTTGACTGTGTGTCTCTGTGCGTATGTAAAGGTTATAGGTTACATGCGTTCAGCTAGATAAGCTTGGTAATCAGGGATCTCGATATCGACCTCTTGCTCTATCAACTGTGAAGAGAACAAAAATTTAGCACTGGCGCGGTTTGTGGCAACTGGAATGTTCCAAACGCTGGCAATTCGTAGCAGAGCTTTTACATCGGGATCATGCGGTACGGCATTGAGTGGGTCCCAGAAGAAGATCAATACATCAATTTTACCTTCAGAAATCAACGCACCAATTTGTTGGTCGCCGCCCATCGGACCACTGATCATGCTTTTTATAGCAAGGCCAGTCTCTTTGCTGAGCATGTTGCCAGTGGTTCCTGTCGCGTATAAAAAATGGCGCTGTAGTTTTTCTTTATTTTCTTTTACCCAGCGAAGTAGTTCCGGTTTGCAGTTGTCGTGAGCGACGAGAGCGACATGCTTATGCGCAGGCATAGTCCGAGTCGTTGTTTGCATTGAAGAGTCCCTATGATTCAAATCAGTATGTTAAATAGCGAAATCGCCACTTTTATTCAATCTCTTTTACGCTAAAAGTCGGCCTATATTCAGATGGAGATAACGAATCTGCAATTATCTGCGGATTGAGTGACATAGGCGTTAAGGATTCGATAATCGGTGCGGCTTTTTTTTCATAAGGTTGCTGATTGAAAAAAGCCGCAGCTTGTTGAATGGAAAGCCTGCCTTGCTCGACCATTTTATCCGTTGGCGCAAATTCGACTCGGCCACGCAGCAGCCCGCGGTAGACGCCATGACTTAAATAGGTTGCCACCAAACCGATGTGGTTTGTCATCCCTGAGGTTCTCAATTCGCTGATCGCCGCTTCAATCGCGACGGCGCTGCCCACAATATAGCGAAGGTCAGCTCGCTCCAGCGCTTGTTGTACTAAATTACGCTGCAGTTCTTTATCATTATCTGCCCATAGGCTTTCCACTACGTTGATATCGCTGTCTTGTATTGCGCGATAAAAACCTTGGCTAACGGGTTGAGTACCACCACTGGTTTTCGGGCCAAGTAGCAAGGCTATATTGGTTTTCCCACTGCCTTGTGGGTGCTTATCAGCAAGATATTTTCCCGCGTAGTATCCCATCCAATACCAATCGACACCCACTTGACCTTGTAGCCGTGCAGCCTGCTGCTGATTGAGAATGAGCTGATTAACCGTTGCAAACACAGGCGTAGAAGCGACGTATGTGCTTAAGTCTGTCGTGTAAAGATCCGGTGCCACAGTACCGAGAATAATCGCATCAGCGCCCCAACGAACGCACAATGAAAGCTGTTCTTTTTGTCGTTCATGATTAGGATAACCACCCGATTCTAACACGCGTAAATTCAACTTCTGTTTTCTCGCCTCGTCAACCATTCCATAGTTGACTGATAACCAATAGGAATCTTTGAGGTGAGGGTATAAAGCGCAGACTTTCTTATGGGGTTCGGCGAATGTTGTGTTGCTAACCAAGCTTAAAATCAGCAGTAAAAGCGTTGGGGAAATAAGGTTTAAGATCAATTGCATTCGCTATTCGTTGGCATAACGTGAGTAAACACTGCAAAATATAGCCCATTCCGTGTTGCTTAAGAAGTAATGTTTGAGGTTGGGTGCCATGTTGTTAGCCAAAGCCAGTATTGGCCGAAAATTAATGTTGTCCTTTTCGGTAATGGCCCTGCTCGTTTTGTTATCGGCGTTGATAGGTGTGTTTGGTTTTTCGCTGGTGGCTAAAACCGAACGTAATGTGGTGAATTCTGCCATTCCTTCGATGCTGGAAGCGCGTCAAGTGTCGGAGTTAAGCACACGAATCATTACGTCTGTGCAAATGTTAACCAACTCAAAAACAGAGCAAGAGCGCCAGCAGTATGGCAAAGCGCTTTTCGATCAGCTCCAATCTTTGCTTAATCACATCAAGCAGTTGGGTGCCGATTCCTTTGATTCAGAACTGCTGACACGCCTAGAAAATGATGTTCAAAGCGTTATCGATACACTGGCTCAGCTTGGTATTACGGTTGAGCGTAAGTTGTATCTGGCACATGACTTAAGTGTTCGAGTGGAAGAGATGCGACAACTGGCGCTGCAATTGGAAGAGCTGACGCGCACTCAAGTGCTCAATACCAGTACCATCGCAGTGGCGAATGTGACGCATATTTATGACTTGTTACAAGCCGATAAAACGTCACAAGCGTACAAAGCGTTAGACGCTTTAGTGGAAGTAGACCTCGATCTTTCAGAGCGCTTGCATGAGCTTCATTTGCTGGCGTTCAAAATGCTCAGCCACATCGAAGAGACACGCACGGTTACCGATGTTGAGCGAATCCAACAAATCCAAACAGAGTTTTTGCATAACCTCACCATCATGCAGCGCAGAGTACGCGCGGTAGAAGACCCGACGCGTTCGAAGCAAATGACAGAGCTGCTTAGTGAGTTAGAAAAGCGCAAAGTGGTTTTTAGTGTTTTGCAGCAACGTTATGATAACGAACAGGTCGCGAAATCGCTCACACAAAACACCTTAGTACAGTTTTCAGATCTCAATACTACCGTCAGCCGCTTAGTGGATGACTCCAATCGTACAACGACTCACGCTGTTGCGCAGCTCTCTACAACCTTGAACATGGCACAGTATACATTGACCTTATTAACCTTGGTTGGCCTTCTCATTGCAGCTTTCATTATGTGGAAGGTCGTCTATCTGTCGGTGGTAAAACGTTTAGCCGAATATTCATCGGCACTGTTATCCATCGCAAAAGGGCAACTGCAGGTGGAAGTAGCAGTTCAAGGAGAGGATGAACTGGCGCAAATGGGGCAGGCGATCATCACGGCTCGCAATACCGCGCAGTCTCTTAAAGTGGTGGCGGAAAGTGAAGCGCAGGCGAGAGAGGCGTTACAAGAACACAAAGAGCACTTAGAGGAAGTGGTTACCGAGCGAACAGAACAATTACAACACACCAATGAGAAACTCAATATGGAAGTGTTGAATCATGCCAAAGCTCGCAACTTAGCCGAGCAAGCCAACCGCGCTAAATCGGCATTTTTGGCTACCATGAGCCATGAAATTCGCACACCAATGAATGGCGTATTAGGCACGGCTCGTTTATTACAAGAGATGCCATTAACCGTTCAACAGCGCCAGTATGTGGACGTGATTAACCGCAGCGGCCACACCTTGTTGTCCATTTTGAATGATGTGCTGGATTATTCAAAAATTGAGGCCGGACACTTAGAAATTCGCAATGCCAACTTTAATTTGCATCAAATGGTGGACGATGTTTACCAACTGATGAAAGGACGTGCTGAAGAAAAGTCGCTTGAATTTACCAAGCAGATTGAACTGGATGTTGCTCCTTTTTGGGTGGGTGATATGACTCGCTTAGGTCAAGTGCTGACTAACCTTGTGGGTAATGCCATCAAATTTACCGATCAAGGTTATGTGGATATTTATGTCAGTCTTGATGCTGAAATGCCTAATCAAGTGACATTTGAAGTGTCGGATTCCGGTGTTGGAGTCAGTGAACAGGATCAAATCAGGCTGTTTGATGCGTTTACTCAAGCTTCCAGTGAGCAAAGTTACAAGGGTGGTACTGGGCTTGGTTTGGCTATCAGCAAACGGCTTGTTGAAGCCATGGGCGGCGAGCTTAAGCTTGAATCAGATTTAGGCAAAGGAAGCCGTTTTGAGTTTACTGTTCCTTTACAGCGAGGAGAGGCAGTGAATGAAGTGGTTAAAAGGCCGATAGCCGCGACGCGAGAGGCCAACATCTTGCTGGTAGAGGATAACCCTGTTAACTGCATGGTTGCTGAAGGGTTTTTGACCAGTCTCGGCCATAATGTGCTCACCGCGAAAACAGGCGCTGAAGCTCGGGTTCTGTTTAGTGAACACAGGTTTGATATCGCACTGCTCGATATTAATCTACCTGACATTAATGGTGTTGAGCTGTTGGCGCCGCTCAAACTTATCGAACGTGAACAGTATTCGCATCTACGCCCCACACCGATGATTGCTATTTCGGCTCATGTGTTTAATGAAGAGGTGGAAAGCTATTTAGCGGCTGGTTTTGATGGCTATTTGCCCAAACCTTTAGTCAAAGAAGATCTTGCACAACTTGTCCAGCAACGTATTGAACACAATACCTTACCCGTTGAGTTGATTGTGCCTACGCACGTAACCTCGGATAGCCAAAAATCCGCTCGTCCGATTATGGACGAGCGGATCCTACTCGCGGATATTGAAGTGCTAGGGCGTGACAAGATGAATGAAATCATTGAGCTGTTCGCAGATTGCACGCATGAATACCTACACGAGTTTCGTCAATCGAGGGAACAGGCTCAGGTCGTTAAGTCGTTAGCACACCAATTGAAAGGTTCAGCTGGCAGCTTAGGTTTGCATGCCTTGTTTGATCTGTGTTTAGTCATTGAGAAAAGTGCTGACTCTGCGCAAACTTATCAAGAGCTACAAGCGGAATTAGAAGCCTTAGCTGCTCAATCCATTCATTCACTCAGGTTACTGTTTATACCCAAACAACTTGGAGTTGCAGGTAGGCGGCAAGTGAGTGAGTCCCCATGAGCATAGGCAAACTATGTGATTGGGGTGAACGAACGTAGCCAACACCGCTGCAGCTTCAAGTAGGAAGGGTATATATAAATAATTGGCTGTTGGCATCTATATAAAAACAGCTATACAAGGTGGTTTAGGGATGATAATAAGAAGCCTGCGGAAAATGCAGGCTTCTTATTACCTTAGTAAAAATCATTAATATTTAGAACAATTTTCAACACGCCAAGGTGTTGTTATAAAGCTACCACTAAGTTTTATTTTTACGGCATTAATAGCATTCAAGTTACCCATTTCGTCAGGGTTTTTTAATTTAATAGTCCAGTTGGTAAATAATGTTGGTTCGAATAAATACACACCAAAATCTTCGCTTAACTCACCGTTCACTTCTTCTGTAAGAACCGATCCTTCTTTGACATAAGTGTAAAAACGATTTGAGCCATTAGCACTGAATTTATAAGTTGATTTGTTGAAAAAATCAGTAAACCCGCCAGGATGAGATATTTGAAATTCATATCGTCCATCAGGAAGATTATCTCCTAAAAGTTGGATTCCCATTCTTGTCAAACGTACTCTTTCTTTACCTTGAAATAAGCATTGAGCAAATGTATTATGGTTATCTTCATCAATTTTAAATGAAAAAGAACCAGTTGACTTTAATTCATTTAGCAACGCTTCATCATCCAAAATAAAGCTATTGTCAAATGACTGTGGAGGGTTAGAGGCAAATGAACCAATAGCATTGATAAGGTCGGTATTCATTCTCATTAGGTCTTGGTTATACTCAATATATGAGCCATTAACCTTAGGTGAAACAGTGCTATCCTGAAATGTATAATATCTAAATGCAGCGTTATAGTTCAGTTGTGCTGCGTATAGTGGTCTCTTAAACGAGTTATAAACTCTAAATAAATATTGCTCGACAAGTTTAAGGTCATCCTCGGTACTTTCTATGCTATCCAAAATACCTTCTATGCGTTGTATATCTTCAGTTATTACCTTTTTCTCTAATTCTAAATCAGCTACCCTTGCTATCATCTGCACTAGAGATAACTGCGTAGAACTTATAGATGAACCCCATATCATTAAGGTTCCTAACTGAGCATGATAGGCATGTGCACCGAGGATATTCTGACCCTTAGCAATTTCCAAATTTGCATCAATATCACCTGAAGCAAGTGTCCAAGTAAGTGAGGTTGCTTCTATATCAGGGATTGAAAAAGTTAATTTATCTAACTCTGCATGTAAGTCATAATCAAAAATTCCATCCCTAATATATTGAAGAAGTCTAGTAAAGGCATCGGTCAACTCCTGTAAATTTTTCATCGTATGTGCAATCTTTTTTAGATTATTAGCATCAAAGACGGAATCACTGACTTGATTTGCCATATCAGCGGCATTTTCGGCCACTTGTCCTATATCACCCAGATATGCAGATATAATGCTACTCCCTAATTCCGCCACTATACTGAGACAATTAAAGACCATTTCAAACCCTTGTTGAACTTGCCATTTAATCAATCCCTCTTTGAATTTACTTTCAGCCTCTTCGACTATACTCAACTGCTTCTTGAAAGAGTCTATTCGTTCATTAATGATTGTCGTATATTGTTCGATTGTAGAATTCTGGTTATCTATAATTCCTTGCTGTGCAGTCAATGCACTTTTTAAATGTTCGAGCATTAGTGTTGCACTTTCTTTTCTTTTTTCCAGATCCAGTTGCTGATTATCGAAATTATTATACTCAAGCTGATATGCACTCATAGCGCTGAGAATCGTTTGATAAGAATCTGAATAAACATTATGTTTTAGTTCAGGAATATAGTTGGCAGATCTATTGTTGGATTCATAGAAAGAGTGCAGGATTTTTATTGAATTATATAAGTCTGAAAAATCAGGATTATCTTCTAGTAAATTCTTTGATTTCATTAATAAGCGACTATACCAATCTAGAATACTAATACTTAGCTCAGGTTTTTGATCGTAAACTGATGATGCTAAATCAAATGCTTGATCAAAAATAAAGGTCTTTCTCTCTGGCAAACTGTCTATAAAACCAGTGATATCCAATTCATCACTTTGCACTATATTGGCGTTGCCATTTATATTGTAATACCTAAAGAAGCTACCATTATCTACATTTATAGTAGTAGCTGATGATGAATCTATGATGGTGATTTTTGATTCTGGACTAACACTACCAGAAAAAATTGTAAATGATGTTACACCATCATCTTTAATACTCATTGTGAATGTTCTATTACCTTGAATACTTCTTGCGATGATTTGTACTTGTTTACCTGTGATATTATCAAGCATATCATTATCAAGCTCTAGTACATCTGCAATAATTACAATTCGTTTAGCCTCTAATTGATTGTTAAATGCGTCGTTAATATCACTGGCGGTCATATGCATCTTTTGGATAACATATTGAGTTTCCGATGAAGATACGACATTATCATTGTAGTAATGAGGAAAGTGTTCTGGTTCGACAACATTATAGTAATCAGTCCACTGATTTGAATATGTGTTGGTGCTTATTATTAGCATAGATGTAAAAATGATATTTTTCTTGAATTTCATTTCAATACTCTTCTGTGAATTTGAGAATGTGCGATGAATAAATT
>NZ_CAWNMS010000036.1:140267-160527 GCF_963875605.1 Vibrio sp. V04_P4A5T148 | reverse complement strand
GAATTGTAAATATCATGTAGTTTTTGCACCTAAGTACCGAAGGCAGGTGTTCTATGGTGAGAAACGAAGGGCAGTAGGCGAGATACTTAGAAAACTATGTGAATGGAAAAGTGTGAATATTATTGAAGCGGAGTGCTGCGTAGATCATATTCATATGCTTTTAGAAATACCACCGAAGATGAGTGTTTCATCATTTATGGGGTATTTGAAAGGAAAAAGTAGCCTGATGCTATATGAGCGATTTGGAGATTTGAAGTTCAAGTACAGGAATCGAGAATTTTGGTGTCGAGGGTATTATGTAGATACGGTAGGAAAAAATACCGAGAAGATACAAAGTTACATAAAGCACCAACTAGAGCAGGATAAAATGGGAGAGCAATTATCGCTCCCGTACTCAGGTAGCCCGTTTACGGGCCGCAGGAAATAGTCATATGCAAATGTCAGATCACTATGCGCCTGCTAGGGCGCTGCCAGTAGGAAAGCCTTATAGGCGCATATGAAAAACCACCGGCTATGCCGGTGGATACTTTTTTGAATAGGAACAGTATGGTTTCAATTAACGGTTTACCTCCTGCGATAGTGCCCGGTAGCAATAGGGCTAATCGCGCAAATAAGAACAATGGGGTAAAGAAAGGCGATGCCAAAGCCGGAGTAGGCCAACCTACTAAGGTGGCGAATGCTGTTTCTCATTCAATTCGTCATGTCGATCCATCAGAGATTCATCGGGCTAATCTGGAATACGATCTTCCTGAAGGTCGATCAAGAAAGGCGATGGAAGAGTACATGGACGTGATGAACCAAGCAAAAAAAGAGGAACTTGCTCAACTGCTTGGAGTCGATATCTACATCTAATCCAACAAGGTCATTATGATGCGATCTTTTTCCACTTCTAAAACGCTACTGCTGTTATCGTCCACATTGTTGCTTAGTGCATGCTCAAGTTTACCGGATGATCTTCGTGCCAGTAGTGAGGCCGTGATCACCGATTACGCCACTTGGGTCAATACGCCAGCCAATGAACAAGATGAAGTCCGGCTGGGCGGCGTCATCGCCAGTGTGACTAATTTGGCGGATAAAACACGGATTGAAATAGTCAATTTGCCGATTAGCTCATCAGGCCGACCGGATATCGACCGCGAACCGCAAGGGCGTTTTGTTGGCTATGTTGACGGGTTTGTTGACCCAGTGGCTTATGCGAAAGATCGTTTGGTGACGCTAGTGGGAACCAGCCTTGCTCCAGAAAAAGCCAAAGTGGGTGAGTTTGAATACACTTTCCCAACCATGGCCGTAAAAGGGCTACATTTGTGGCGAGTTGAAGAAAGAGTGGTCGTGAATGATCTCGGTACTTATATGTACCCTTGCCACAGCTTATATTGTCGTCAAATGTACATTGGTGCTCGTGAAGGGCGCGTGGTACAAGAAGTGAAATAGCGATGCAACAAAAGCAGTACTCTCTTGCGCAAGGAATGATTGCGACTCAAGAGTTGGGAAACGCACAAACGGCCGACTTATCGGTCGTTTTTTTGCATGGTTGGTTAGATAATTCATCCAGTTTTCTTACCGTTATCAAAGCGTTAAGTCACCTTAATCCACAGTTACACCTTTGCGCAATCGATTTACCGGGACATGGCCTTTCAAGCCATAAAGCCGACGGTTATTTTTACCCATTTCATGACTATATTGATGATATTTACTCATTTTTGCTCAACTTATCACCAAACAGGTTAGTGATCGTAGGGCATTCCCTTGGTGCTTTAATCGCAAGTTGCTATAGTGCCGCCTTTCCTGAGCAAGTCGCAGGATTAGTTCAAATCGAAGGAATGGCTCCATTGGCTGAATCGCCACTAGAGGGTGTGGCCAGGCTGCGTAATGGCGTACTCAGTCGCCAGCGGATTCGGCGTAAGCCTCGTCGTAGGTTACCGAATTTAGAATACGCTGTTGCTCGCCGAGCCGAAGTCAACCAGTTAGAAGCAGCCTTGATCCAACCCATCGTTATTCGAGGGGTTGAGCGGCGCAATAACGAGTGGTATTGGCGTCATGACCCACAGTTAAACAGCGATTCCTTGTATCGCATGTCGTATGAGCATGCTCAGCACATAATGGCGCACATCCAATGCCCACAACGTGTGATTCTCGGTACACACGGTTTTTCTGAGTTACGAGCCGCTCGAGGCTATTTCGCCGATGATCGGCAAGAGATGTTCACTATTTCTGGTGGTCATCATTGCCATCTTGAGCAACCTTCGCAAGTCGCCGAACTAATTTTTGGCTTAGTTAACAAAATTTAAACAAGTGTTTGAGTGTTTCGTGCTCAAGCGCTTTGGCTGTGCTGTAATAGCGCACATAAAAATATCGCCGTAGAGCAGCCGCCAATAACGAGGAGTATTACCGTGGAGAAACCTTGGCTTTCACGCTATCCAACTGACGTACCTGAATTCATCAACCCTGATCAGTACCTCTCTTTGGTCGAAATGTTTGAGCAATCGGTTCATAAATATGCCGATCAACCAGCCTTTATGAATATGGGTTCGGTCATGACTTTTCGTAAACTGGAAGAGCGCAGCCGAGCATTTGCCGCCTATTTGCAAAATGAGCTAAAGCTGAAAAAAGGTGATCGTGTCGCCTTAATGATGCCTAACCTATTGCAGTATCCGGTCGCGTTATTTGGCGTATTACGAGCCGGGTTGATTGCGGTGAATGTTAACCCGTTGTACACCCCGCGAGAGCTTGAACATCAACTGAATGACGCCGATGCAAAGGCGATCGTCATCGTCTCGAATTTTGCCAATACCTTAGAGCAAATTGTTGAAAATACCTCGGTAAAACATGTGGTATTGACCAGCCTTGGACAGATGTTACCTAGAGCAAAAGGGACGTTGGTTGATTTCGTTGTGAAATATGTGAAAGGGATGGTGCCAAAATATGACTTACCAGGTGCCATTTCCATGCGTAAGGCGTTGCACAAAGGTCGCCGTTTACAGTATGTGAAGCCTTTTATGTCTGGCGACGACATTGCATTTTTACAATATACCGGTGGTACAACCGGTGTGGCAAAAGGGGCAATTCTGACCCACCGCAACATGATTGCGAATGTGCTCCAAGCAAAAGGAGCATATGGTCCAGTATTGGCCGAAGGCCGCGAACTGGTTGTGACGGCATTACCGCTTTATCACGTATTTGCACTGACCGTAAACTGTTTACTGTTCGTCGAAATGGGTGGGCGTAACCTATTGATTACTAATCCTCGCGATATTCCAGGCTTTGTCAAAGAGCTGCAAAAGTACCCATTTACTGCCATTACGGGGGTGAATACGCTGTTTAATGCGTTGGTCAACAACGAAGATTTCCATGAACTTGATTTCAAAAATCTTAAGCTTTCTGTTGGTGGTGGCATGGCGGTACAGCGCGCGGTGGCCGATCAGTGGAAAAAAGTGACGGGTATCCACCTGCTTGAAGGTTACGGTTTGACTGAATGTGCACCACTGGTGACAGGTAATCCTTATGATTTAAGTGATTATTCGGGAGCAATTGGTTTACCCGTACCTTCAACCGAAGTGCGTATCGTTGATGATGAAGGCAAAGTGTTGGCTTATGATCAAGTCGGTGAGTTGCAAGTGCGTGGCCCACAAGTGATGCAAGGTTATTGGCAAAGACCGGAAGCGACGAAAGAAGTGATTGATGCCGATGGTTGGCTCTCTACAGGCGATATCGTCAAGTTTGATGAGCAAGGAATGGTCTATATTGTCGATCGCAAGAAAGACATGATTTTAGTCTCTGGATTCAACGTCTATCCTAATGAGATTGAAGATGTGGTTGCACTGCATGGCAAAGTATTAGAAGTGGCCGCTATCGGCCAGCCTCATGAAGTGTCTGGTGAAATCGTCAAGATTTATGTGGTTAAGCGTGATCCGAGCTTAACCAAAGATGAAATTATTGCCCATTGCCGTAAACATTTGACTGGCTATAAAGTGCCTAAGTTGATTGAGTTTAGGGAAGATTTACCAAAGAGTAATGTGGGTAAAATTTTACGCCGCGTACTTCGTGAAGAAAATGATGCGGCAATTGAACAAACAAAACGTGCCTAAGCATCAAGTCAGTATGAAAAAATAGTGCTAGAATGCCGACTCAAACCGTCGGCATTTTTATGTCCCCTCTAGTAGGGTTGCCCAAAGTGAGCCATTAGTGAACTACCAAATAATTACCCAGCCTAACGACCTACAACGTGTATGCCTTGCCGCGCGAGATGCCGATGTGGTGATGCTCGATACCGAGTTTGTCCGAGTGCGTACCTTTTACCCACAGCTCGGATTGATCCAGCTTTATGATGGTGAAAACCTCTCTTTAATCGACCCACTTGCCTTTGATGACATGGCCCCTTTTGTCGAGCTACTGCAAGACACCTCCGTGCTCAAAGTGCTGCATGCGTGTGGTGAAGATCTCGAAGTGTTTCATAATGCATTTGGCTGCACACCGTTTCCAATGGTCGATACACAAGTAATGGCAGCCTTTCTCGGCCATGGACTGTCTACCGGATTTGCCGCATTGGTCAATGAATTCTTAGGGATTGAAATTGATAAAAGTGAATCGCGTACTGATTGGTTAGCAAGGCCTTTATCGCAAAAGCAGTTGGATTACGCTGCCGCCGATGTGTTTTATTTGCTGCCGATTTACGAGAAATTACTCGATAAAGTGACGCAGGCGGGCTGGTGGCAAGCGGCGCAGCAAGAATCTGAACTATTGAGCGTCAAACGCATTAAACAGACTAATCCCGATTTGGCCTATTTGGATATCAAAGGGGCATGGCAACTAACACCGCAAGAATTAGCGATTCTCAAACCCTTAGCTACTTGGCGCTACGAAGAGGCGGTACGCCGTGATTTGGCGCTCAATTTTGTGGTCAAAGAGACAGATTTGCTGACTATCGCTCGTTTGGGATTGACGAGTGCAAGCCGTATGATTGATGAAGGGGCCGATCCGAGATCGATTCAACGTCACAGTGCCAAAATCATTGCATTGGTGAAAGCGGGCCAGCAGACTCCGGCTGATCAATACCCACCTAAAATCGACCCTTTGATGGACTATCCCGGCTATAAACAGTTGTTTAAACGGTTGAAAGATGAAGTCAAATCAGTGTCTCAAACCACGGGTTTAGCGACTGAATTTTTAGCCTCTAAAAAACAGCTCAACCAGCTATTGAGTTGGGTGTGGAAGAAAGAGAGAGATCCAGCGCAATTGCCGGATGTGATGCAGAGCTGGCGCTTACCTATTCTCGGTGAACGGCTCAACAAATTGGTTTAGTAAAGAGAAAGAGCCTGCAATTTTGCAGGCTCTTTTATCATAAGGATTACTTTTCTTCGTCTGGCAGTTTCACGTTCAATTCCAGCACAGAGATATCATCATCTTTGTGCTCAAAAGAGACTTCAACCATCGAAGGGTCAACCGCGACGTATTTGGCGATCACCTTGAGAATGTCTTCTTTCAATTGAGGCAAATAGGTCGGTGCAGGGTCATTTTCACTACGACGTTCGGCGACGATAATTTGCAAACGCTCTTTGGCAAGGCTTGCTGAGGTCGTTTTCTTTTGTGGTCGGAAAAACTCAAGTAGAGACATAATATTAACCCCCGAAAAGTCGTTTAAAGATGCCCTTTTTCTGCTCCGTTAGAAAACGAAACTCGACTTCTTGCCCTAATAAGCGCTCGACAGCGTCAGCATAAGCTTGGCCTGCGTCTGATTGATCGTCAAAAATAACCGGAACACCTTTGTTGGAGGCATTAAGCACCGCTTGGCTTTCTGGGATCACGCCAAGTAAAGAGATATGTAAAATCTCTTCAACATCTTCCACGCTCAACATTTCACCTTGTGTCACGCGAGTAGGGTTATAACGGGTCAATAAAAGGTGCTGTTTAACAGGCTCTAACCCTTGCTCTGAGCGCATTGATTTGGAATCCAAAATCCCTAAAATGCGGTCCGAGTCGCGCACGGAAGAGACTTCAGGGTTCGTCGTTACAATCGCTTCATCAGCAAAGTACAAAGCCATCAACGCGCCTTGTTCAATACCTGCTGGTGAGTCGCAAATGACGAAATCAAAGCCCATCGTATCGAGTTCATCCAAAACGCGCTTTACGCCCTCTTTGGTGAGCGCATCTTTATCACGGGTTTGTGAGGCAGGCAGAATAAATAAGTTTTCGGTGCGTTTATCTTTGATCATCGCTTGGTTAAGTGTCGCCTCACCGTTGATGACGTTGACAAAGTCGTACACCACGCGGCGCTCACAACCCATGATTAAGTCAAGGTTACGCAGACCGATATCAAAATCGATGACCGCTGTCTTTTTACCTTTTAAAGCCAAGCCAGAAGCAATTGCTGCGCTTGAGGTTGTTTTACCAACGCCGCCTTTTCCTGACGTTACAACAATAATGCGTGCCATTATGTTTTCCTTGTTAATTTTAAATCGTGAGCGTTTCAAAATGCAGTGAATCATCAACCATGCTGAGCATCACTTTCTTCTGCCAAAACTCACTTTCAATTTGATCGCTAAGCCAATAATTTCCAGCAATGGAGACCAGCTCTGCTTGTAAATCGTGACAAATAATTTTTGCTTCCGTTTGGCCGCTGGCACCGGCAATGGCCCTTCCGCGCAGTGAACCATGAATGTGAATTGAACCATCGGCGATCACTTCGGCCCCCGCGCTGACGTGATTGAGGATCACTAAATCGCTATCTTTGGCATACACTTGCTGGCCAGAGCGAATGGGCGTGCGAATCACCTTGGTTGGCGCTATTTGAGCGGGAGCTTGAGAAGGCGACTTGCTTGCTGCCATCACGGCAAAGCCAGCTTCTGAGGCTAAGTTTTGGCTGCGTTTATCACGGCAACCTGTCACACCGACCGGGATCATTCCCGCTTCAGTGATGCCTTGTTTAAGTATCGAAAAATCAATATCGCCAATCACTTTAGCAATATTGATCACCACAGGTGCAGAGGCAAAAAAAGCAGGAGCTTGGGCGACTTTTTCCTTGAGAAACTCAACGGTATTGGCAACTTCACTGTCGCAAAGGTGTAACACTGACAAAGTAAAACTGCTACCTTTTAGGTCAGGAGTATTCGACATCTTATATTGACCTCAATAACTAATGGCTTCACTAGAAAGGGCGTTGCCTGAAACTAGGGTTGTCATGTTATATTCCCTGACTTAGCTCAGCAAGTTATCTTGCGGTCAAATGTTTGTTTTAATCTCAAATTTGGTAAAAGTTTAACGTTTCTAACTTAATTGGCTCGAAAAGCCAGTTTATTACAATAAAAGGTTTGTCATGCTTTGCTCTATCTACAAAAGCTCTAAAAAAGAAGGTACCTATCTCTATATCCCCAAAAAGGATGACTTTTCACAGGTTCCTGACACATTAATGGCGATGTTCGGTAAACCTACTTTAGTCATGGTAGTGAAACTGGAAGGGCGTACACTTGCCCAAGTGAACATTGAAAAAGTAAAAGAGTCTCTAGATAATGAGGGCTTTTTCCTACAGTTACCGCCACCGCCACAAAATTTATTAGAACAATATAAGCAGCAAAAGGCTCAGCAAAAAGATAGCTAAGTTTTCAGCTCAAGGAGGACGATTTGAGAAAGTTATTGTCAGTCGTATTGGGATTAAGCCTCTCCACGCCATTGATGGCGAATGAGGTTAGTTTTGAACACTATGTTGAAGGCTTGAAGCAGCAAGCACGAAATGAAGGCATTTCAGAGCAAATTTTAATCGATGCGTTTAAAAATGTGGAGTACAAGCCACGTGCTGTGACGGCCGATCGCAATCAACCAGAAAAGAAACTGACGCTGGATGAATATATCCCACGCGCGGTTCCAGAATGGAAAGTGAACCAAGCAAAGGCGCTGTATGAAAAGCACTATGCAGAGCTTAGCCGCATTGGCGAACAATATGGTGTACAGCCGCGCTTTATCGTGGCTTTGTGGGGCGTAGAAAGTAATTTTGGTGCGTTGACCGGCGGTTTTAGTGTTATTGATGCACTGACGACTATGGCTTATGACGGTCGCCGAGAAGAGTTTTTCCGCAAGGAGACGATGGCCGCGTTGCAAATTCTACAGCAAGGTCATATCCAAGCTGATGAGATGAAAGGTTCATGGGCTGGCGCGATGGGACAATGCCAGTTTATGCCGAGTTCGTTTTTGGCGTTCGCTTCCGATGGTAACGGCGATGGCAAAAAAGACATTTGGCGCTCAAAGGAAGATGTATTCGCGTCGACGGCCAATTATCTCAGCCAATCGGGATGGGATGATAAATACACTTGGGGCCGTCAAGTTAAAGTTCCGCATGGGTTTGACCGCACTTTAGAAGGGCGACAGCCCGAAAAAGGGAAGTCACTGCGAGAGTGGAGCAAGCTTGGTATTACCCGTTACGAAGGTAAACCACTGCCTAATTTAGACAACGTTCAGGCTTGGCTTATCATGCCAGATGATGAAAATGGCCGCGTTTACTTGGTATACAACAACTATAATGTGTTGATGAAGTGGAACCGTTCATATTATTTCGCCCTCGCTGTGAGCCATTTGGCGGATAGAATTACCTATTGATTTGAACCTTAATTGAACGCAAAGGGCTCATCATGAGCCCTTTGCTATTTCTGGAGAGTGTGTGCTAGTTGAACGTGCAGGGCAAATGGTGATATTTGCTGCGTTAATCAAACATCAAGGCTTTACCGCTGCGGCCAAAAGCTTAGGCGTATCAGTATCGCATGTTAGTAAGCAGTTGGCCTTACTGGAAGCCTCGCTCGGGGTGAAGCTCGTTCAGCGAACCACTCGCAGCTTCACCAAAACCGAGGCTGGAGAGGCTTTTTATCGCCATTGTATTGCGGTCGTTGGGTTGATGGATGCTGCGCAGTCTGAAATGGAAAGCCAGCGTGATGAGGTGTCTGGGCTGATTAAGCTTGGTCTTTCACAGTCGTTTGGTTCTTTGCACATTTTGCCAGCACTGGAGGCGCTTCGTCAGCGTTATCCAAAACTGCAAGTGGAAGTGCATTTGTTCGATTATCGAGTCGATATGCTCGAAGAAGGGCTTGATTTGTGGGTGACCAACAACGAACATTTGCCGGAAGGGTACGTGGCGCAACGTCTCGCCGATTGCCAATTTGTGCTGGCGGCGTCACCAGAATACTTATTAAACCATTCACCCCCTCAGACACCCAGTGATCTGTTAGGTCACAACTGTCTTATCTACCGTAGTTGGGAGCGAGATTACACCAGTTGGTCGTTTGCCAATCCAGAGCAAAAGGTCAACATCAATGTGTCGGGTAACTATTCGGTGGATTTAGCCGAAGCCGTCCGTGACGCCGCCGTGGCTGGGTGGGGTGTTGCTTACTTGGCGACTTATTTAATTCGAGATGAATTTCGAACCGGTAAACTGATCCAGTTGTTGCCAGATTGGCACGCAAATCAAAACATGCCTTTTTATGCGGTTTACCCGAGCCGACAACATATGCCGAAGAAAACCTCAGCCGTGATTGAATTTATCAAGGCTTTAATCGGTACACCTTGCTACTGGGATACTCAGTTAGAGCCTTACATCCGTTTGACAAAAGTGTAATGAGCACGGTTTATTATTTCCAAACTCAGAAACATCTTTTCTATATGGAAAAGATAAGCCTAGGCAATCGTTTAGCTTGTTACAAATCAACAGCTTGAAACAAGAGGCTTAAGGCTGCTATTTTTAAGCACACCTCTGTAACATTTGCGACTTGCGCATTCGTTTTCGCACGATAGAATGCGCGCCTTTCCTATCCCCGTTATCTGGATTGACAGCAAATGAACTCATTACTTGGCGTCGTCGCCATCTTATTTACGGCTTGGCTACTTTCTACCAATAGAAAAAACATCCAACTTAGAACCGTGTCGCTCGCTTTTTTATTGCAAGTAGGCTTTGCACTATTGGTTCTGTATGTCCCTATGGGGAAAGAAGTGCTCAACAGTGTCACGGGTGCGGTGTCGAATTTGATCAATTATGGGCAAGAGGGAATTGGCTTTCTCTTTGGGGGTTTAGCCAATGGTAGCGTTGGTTTTGTGTTTGCGATTAATGTGCTTGGCATCATCATTTTCTTCTCCGCTTTGATCTCCGGTTTGTACCACATTGGTTTGATGCCTAAAGTAATTAATTTGATTGGCGGTGGTTTGCAAAAATTATTGGGTACGGGGCGTGCAGAGTCACTGTCAGCCACGGCGAACATTTTTGTCGGCATGATTGAAGCGCCGTTAGTCGTTAAGCCTTATTTAAAGCACATGAGTGATTCGCAATTTTTTGCGGTGATGACGTGTGGCTTAGCCTCGGTTGCGGGCGGAACGTTAGTTGGCTATGCCTCACTGGGCGTTAACCTTAACTATCTTATTGCGGCGGCATTTATGTCAGCTCCAGCCGGTTTGTTGATGGCGAAAATTTTGGTGCCGGAAACCGAAGCGCAAAGTCAGCAGGTGGCCAACGAAGAGGTTGAGATACCAAAAGCAACCAATGTGGTTGAAGCCGTGGCTGATGGTGCAATGTCTGGGCTTCGTATCGCGGTTGCGGTTGGGGCAACGTTACTGGCCTTTATCAGTGTGATTGCGCTACTCAACGGCCTATTGGGCTGGGTGGGTGGTCTGTTTGGTTTAACCCTTAGTTTTGAATTGATTTTAGGCTACCTATTTGCTCCAGTTGCGTGGCTGGTGGGCATTCCATGGAGCGAAGCGATGACGGCAGGCTCACTGATTGGTAATAAAATTGTCGTGAACGAGTTTGTCGCTTTTATCCAATTGATGGACGTAAAAGATTCGCTCAGTGAACATTCTCAAGCGATTGTAACTTTTGCTCTGTGCGGCTTTGCCAATATTTCGACCATGGCAGTATTGATCGGTGGTTTGGGCAGTTTGGTGCCAGAGCGTCGCAGCTTCATCTCTCAATATGGTTTTCGAGCGATCAGCGCTGGCGTGCTGGCTAACTTGATGAGTGCTGCACTTGCTGGGGTTATTTTGTCGCTATAAACGTAGCGTTTCTATTGGTTACGAGAACCCACCATACATTTTGTATCTTCGATGCCGGCTAATAGAGCCGGCATTTTTATCCATCCACCTCACCAAAATAATATTGACCATATCAATTTCTCAACGACGTGTGATTAGGTGAGTTCGTGAAGTCCGCCGAAAAAGATTTGCAAGCGGTGTTGATGTTAAAATCATGCCGTGATTTTGAGCTGAGATAATTAAAATTATCAGTTATTTAGAGTGCAATTCTCGTCCTCTAGCTTATTAGTTATATACCCTGCCTACTTGATGTTGCCTTGTCTTTATCTCACGTATTGCAGGCCACCACGTCAAGTTACTTGGGAACGGGTTAATTATTCATAAGCAAAGGAGAGAACAATGAGTTCTTATCTACTCAGAGCCGCCATTATTACAACGTTAGGGATAAGCTACCAAGCTCAAGCCTATAACTGTGATGGCTTGGGCTCTTGGGATACGGCCGCCATTTATACGTCCGGCGATAAAGTGACGCAATCTAACGCAGCCTATCAAGCTAACTATTGGACGCAGGGAAATGATCCTGCAAGCAATAACGGCCCTTGGGCATTTTGGCTATCACTCGGGCAGTGTGACAGCGGTGGTGGCAATGTTCCACCCACGCTAAATCTCGTTTCTCCTGCCAATAATGCACAAATCCCACAAGGCAGCTTAATCACGCTGCAAGCCACGGCGTCTGATAGCGATGGTAGCGTGGCACAGGTTGAATTTTTGATTGATGGCGTGTCGATCGCCGTCATCACACAAGCGCCTTTCCAAACCGATTGGACTGCCGCTTTAGGCGCAACCCAAGTGACTGCAATTGCCACTGATAATCAGGGTGCGACTACGTCAACCGCGTCAACCATCTCGGTTACGCCTGTTGGTGGTTTAGTGCCTCCTTCCATCTCCTTAACCAGCCCAACAGGTGCTGAGCAGCTAGCGGCTGGTGACTCATTGACTCTAAGCGCTAATGCCACCGATTCGGATGGAACCGTCACGCAAGTTGATTTTTATGTGGATGGACAACTCGTCGCTTCAGATACTTCAGAACCTTATGCCCACGATTGGACTGCTGTCTCAGGCTCTCACACC
Source organism: Vibrio sp. V04_P4A5T148 (assembly GCF_963875605.1). Taxonomy (NCBI): domain Bacteria; kingdom Pseudomonadati; phylum Pseudomonadota; class Gammaproteobacteria; order Vibrionales; family Vibrionaceae; genus Vibrio; species Vibrio sp. V04_P4A5T148. The sequence goes on along the minus strand of NZ_CAWNMS010000036.1, from coordinate 148,401 downwards.
TTTAAAGCCAAAGCGACGGATAATGATAACCAAACGACTCATAGCCAAGAGGTCGCCTTAGTTGTATCTGGAGGCTCAAGTGGTGGTTGTGCAGGTTTAGCAACCTATGTGGCGGGTAGCAGTTACGCAGTGGGCGAACTGGTGCAAAACAATAATCAAAAGTTCCGTTGTGATATCGCAGGTTGGTGCTCTTCTAGCTCAGCGTGGGCCTATGAGCCGGGCAAAGGAAGTTATTGGCAAGAAGCGTGGACAGGAATGGGCGCGTGCGCCACGCCACCTACCGTTTCATTGACGAGCCCTGCTGACAATGAAGTGATTCTGGCTGGTTCTACCATCCTGCTCAGCGCACAAGCTAATGATGCCGATGGCAGTGTAGTACAAGTGGAATTTCTTGTTGATGGCACGAGCCTTGGCGTAGTAAACCAAGCGCCTTATTCGGTTGAGTGGGTTGCGAGCAAGGTCGGAAGTACCACACTCAAAGCCATCGCAACCGATAATGACAATAATAGCGCTGAAAGTCAGATTAACGTTTCAGTAAGCGATCAAGCGTTAGTGGTGTCGTTAACATCGCCAACGTCAGGGCAAACCGTCGGTTTAGGTAAACCAGTCAATATTGCTGCCAATGCGACGTCACTCACTGGTGCTGTTTCTAAAGTCGATTTCTTAGTGAATGGAGCGGTGGTCGCAACTGATACCAGTGCGCCTTATGCCTACACTTGGACACCTACGGCTATCGGCGAATACACAGTGGCTGCGCAAGCTTATGATGCAGGCAGTAGTGTATTGTCAGACGCAGCTGCCGTGAAGGTGGTTGAACAGACACAGAAAAAGCACAAATTGATCGGTTACTGGCATAATTTTGTCAATGCTGCTGGCTGCCCAATGCGTCTCGCTGATATGTCTGATGCGTGGGATGTGATCGATATTGCATTTGCCGATAATGACCGCAACAGTAATGGAACCGTGCATTTCAATCTTTTCGCAGGCGATGCGCATAGTAGCTGTCCCGCCTTAGATGCTACCCAGTTCAAGCAAGATATGGCGGCTTTGCAAGCCAAAGGCAAAGTTTTTGTTTTGTCACTTGGTGGCGCTGAAGGCAACATTACGCTCAATACTTACAGTGATGAAGCGCACTTTGTTGATAGTTTGACGGCGTTGATCAAAGAGTGGGGTTTTGATGGTTTGGATGTTGATTTAGAAAGTGGTTCTAACTTAATGCATGGCTCGCAAATTCAAGCGCGCTTGGGCCGGGCATTAAAGCAAATTGAAGCCAACATCGGCGGTGATATGTACCTGACCATGGCACCAGAACACCCTTATGTTCAAGGAGGAATGGTGGCTTATAGCGGCATTTGGGGTGCGTATATTCCTATCATCAATGAGGTTCGTGACACACTCGATCTACTTCATGTCCAGCTCTATAACAACGGTGGGTTACCAAACCCTTATCTACCGGGTGCAGCACCTGAAGGTTCGGTGGATATGATGGTCGCTCAATCAAAAATGCTGTTAGAAGGGTTTGATTTGGCCGATGGTTCACGCTTTGAACCACTGCGTGACGATCAAGTTGCAATCGGTTTGCCTTCTGGCCCGAGCTCTGCCAACTCTGGGCAAGCGCCCACGCAAAACATTCTTGATGCGTTGGACTGCTTAACCAAGGGAACCTCTTGCGCGACGGTGAAACCGAGTTTCAACTACCCTAACTACGGTGGTGTGATGACATGGTCTATTAACTGGGACGAACACGATGGCTACAATTTCTCTACGCCAATAGGCAACAAACTGATGCAAATGAATAATGCCCAATAAAGGCTAAGTTGGTTTATAACGCAAGAACCCCAGCGCAGTGCTGGGGTTCTTTGGCTCGCTGATCATAGCTATCAATAACCACTAGCAATAATCAATAACAAGATCAGTTATTGGGGTGAAATTGCTCGCACGCCAACAGGGTGTTTTCAATCAAACTGGCCACCGTCATTGGCCCGACACCACCCGGAACAGGGGTGATCAAGCTTGCTTTGGTGCGCGCTACATCGTACTCGACATCGCCAATCAGTTTGCCTGACTCCAAGCGGTTGATGCCCACATCAATCACCACGGCACCTTCTTTAATCCATGCACCGGGAATAAAATTGGGTTTACCAACGGCCACCACCAACAAATCAGCTTGGCGAACATGGTGCTCTAAATCTTTAGTGAAGCGATGGCATGTGGTTGTGGTGCAACCAGCCAGTAGCAGCTCTAATGTCATTGGTCGGCCGACAATATTGGATGCGCCCACAATCACCGCATGCTTACCACGCAGTTGAACGTTATAGCGCTCAAGCAAAGTGATGATCCCTTTGGGCGTGCAAGAGCGCAGTTTAGGAATGCGTTGGGCTAAACGGCCCACATTGTAAGGGTGAAAACCATCGACATCTTTTTCAGGAACAATGCGTTCAAGCACATGGGTTGTGTCAATCCCAGCAGGTAAGGGCAGTTGCACTAAAATGCCGTCAATTTCAGGGTCGGCATTGAGCTTATCGATTAACGCCAGTAGTTCCTCTTCACCTGCAGTGGCCGGAAGATCATAGGATTTAGAAACAAAACCCACCTCTTCACAAGCACGACGTTTGCTGCCGACATACACTTGTGACGCAGGATCTTCTCCCACCAGCACCACCGCTAGCCCCGGAGCTCGAAGACCCACTTGAGTGCGAGCTTTTACCCGCGCCGCTACTTCAGAGCGAACCGTCTGGGAGATGAGTGTCCCATCAATATTTTGAGCAGTCATGGCTTTCCTTACACATTGGTCGCAAATATTTTTGGGCGCATTGTCGCAGATATTTAAAGTAACATCTATAAGCAAACGTTTGCTTTGTTCTGTTTTTCGTCACATGGTTAGCGAATGGCAGTTTTTTAGGCATTTGAAACAGAATGTTAGAGAAAGCGATTGATTTACGGAGTTCAACTCGTATAATCCTGTCCCTGTAGCGCGCCCTTAGCTCAGCTGGATAGAGCACGTCCCTTCTAAGGATGTGGTCGTAGGTTCGAATCCTACAGGGCGCGCCATTTATTCAAGAAAGCCCCGATAACTCAAAAAGTTGTCGAGGCTTTTGTTTTTCATGTTCATCCGTTCGGTTTTTTACTCCGATGGTACTTTTGTGCAGAGTGTTGATAATTTCATCGCTTTCATCTTATTACATCTTGCTCCTACTGGCCTCGCAAAACGCACCTTCTTAGCTATCCCACGAATATTTTGTGCCACACTCTATGTGAAATTTAATTCATATGGAGGGTGCGTAATGAATCTAACCAAATCTTCTTTAGTGACATGGTTTATCTGTTTTAGCCCAATGGTGGTAAGCCATCAGTTGTATCCTGATGTCGATACTCCACGGCTTAACGAAGCGCAGCTTGCAGAGAGTCAACTGCCATTTTCTCTGATTAGCGATGATGAGTTTGTTTTTCGACCTCATCAACGTCCTTTCAATATTGAAGATTTTATTGGTACCCATCAGCCAAATTGGCTTGAGCTTGTCGAGTCAGTTAGCCATTGGGCTGGGGCAACGGGGGTTGATCCTCGAGTGTTATTGACCACTTTAGCGTTATTAGAACAAGAGAGTGCTTCGGAGCAAAGCTTGGACGATAGACAACGGCAGATCAAAGATATTGCGAATCAACTGTCTCAGCGTTTCTATCACTATCAAGAACGTTCATCGGCTCTTCAATACAATGCTGCGACGTTAGCGGTCATGCAGCAATTGAATCGGGTGGATGATTGGGCATTATGGAAATCGCAATATGAGCTTTGGTTTGGTGCTTTCAGCGAACCACAAAACACACCAGCTCCTATGCGTATGGGAAACCTCATTGTTTCGCCTAGTGAGGGGTTTATGCAGTGGCCATGGCGCAAAGGGTATCAGTGGATACCTAACGGTACGCATGCGCACAGTGGCTCAGGTTTTCCGCTTTCTTCAATCGACGTTTCTTACGATTGGCCAGCTTGGGGCGCGCCAACTTACAGTGTAACGGCCGCGCATGATGGCTACGTGTCGGTGATGTCTCGGTGCCAACTGCGCGTGACGCATCCAAACGGTTGGGCGACGAACTATTACCATATGGACGGAATCCAAGTCGCGAATAATCAGTGGGTGACGAAAGACAGTAAGTTGGGTGTTTATGCTAACCAGCGTTCCATTGCTTTGTGTGAAGGTGGATCGTCCACCGGCCCTCACTTGCACTTCTCATTGCTTTATCAAGGGCGTTTTCAATCTTTACAAGGTGTGAGTTTTGGGCCATATAAGGTTCAGACTGGGCGATATAGTTACGATAATCATTGCCAATATACATGGCTGTATGACCAACGTAAGCAGCAGAAAGTCTGCTTATGGCAACCTATTTATAATTAAGGTTCACGCTGAAATGTTGTGATGGAAAATGTTGGTGCAAGGTTCTCTTACACCAACATTCATTTTGTGCTCAACCGATTTGTTGTGTCGTGAGCCGATCACTGACTTATCGTTCTTTAACGACGAAACTAACGGTTACGTGCGGAACGCTCTTTATGGGCAGAAGCCGCTTTAGCCTGTGAGTTTAAAATGGAATCAACCGTCAGCTCCATTGGCTCTTTAGGTTTGAGGCCATGTGGGAAAGTGCGCGCGCGCGGTGGCAGATCATATTCTTCAGCTGAAGCGCGTGGCATACGTTTAAAGCGATATAGGTAGAAGTTTTCTACTTTCTCTCTCGCCCAATCGGTTTTATTGAGATATTTCACGCTGCTGGCAACCGATGGGTTGGTATGGAAGCAGTTAAAACGCATTGCCGTATCGAGAATATCCCAACCGTAAAAATCCACTAGTTCTTGCAGTAATGTTTCTAACTTAAGACCGTGTAATGGGTTATTTCTTTGTAATTCAATTCTTTCTTCTTCAGTCATCATAACGAGTTCCTAAGTAGTTCACTAACCGAGGCCAGCAGGGGTGTATGGTTTTCGTTGGTTTTTTATTCAAACAACGTGGCATCACGAATGATCATCTCTTAACACGCTAGTTGAAGGGGCCGCATTCTAACAGAATTCAGTGACCCTCCCTAAGATTATCGTGCGGAAGATCAGCGTTGTTTGATTGGTCAGATTTTTCTGCGTTCAATAAAAAGGATATAGCGCTTAAAGAGCTTGGATTGCCGTCTTTACACAGATTTACTTGTTACTTCATCTACTTTACGTTGTGCTTGTTACTCTTAGATAACCTTTCTATTTAAGTGGTTATTGTGATGAGCAGAGTAAGCAAAACGGTATTGATTGTGATAGTGGTTGTCTCGGTATTATGGATGCAAGCCGAGCCAACGCTTTTGGTGTCTGAAAACCTCTTCAAGTGGAGATCGGCTTTTATCCAGTGGTCGGGCATTTTGGCCATTGTGGCGATGTCATTGGCTATGGTGCTGGCGCTTCGTTTGCCCCTTGTTGAGCAGTGGACACAAGGAATCGATAAAGGCTATCGGATACACAAATGGCTGGGCATTTCGGCCACGTTGCTTGGTTTATTTCACTGGCTTTGTTACCAGATACCGAAATGGATGATCGCACTTGAGCTCCTGACTAAACCTAATCGGCTCAATGGCTCTGGCCCACAGGGGAACTTGTCGGGTTTTGCGCTTTGGGTAAAAGAGATGCGCCCGATTGGGTTAGCCATTGGCGAATGGGGGTTCTACTCATTATTGCTGCTGGTGGGTGTATCACTGTGGCTAACCATTAAATACAAACCGTTTCGCTTATCGCACCGTTTGATGGCGGTGGTGTACCTTTTGCTGGCTGGGCATTCGGTATTATTGTTGAAAAAGGCGTATTGGGGCTGGCCGATTTATTGGTTAGTGTTGATGTTTATTGCGCTTGGCTCCGCGGCAGCAGTCTACAGTTTGCTTGGATTTGTGGGCCGAAATGCACGTTATTCAGCGAAGGTTAGCGCATGCCACTACTGCGCAGCGAGCCAAACGTTAGATTTAAGAATTAAGATGGAGAAACCTTGGCCCGGGCATAAAGCAGGGCAGTTTGCCTATTTGAGTTTTGTTGGCGAAGAGCCACATCCGTTTACTATTGCTTCGTACAATGAGGCTAATGAGCTGCGATTTTTGATCAAAGAGCTCGGCGATTTTACCACAGGCCTTTATAAGAGAATTACCGTGGGTGAGCCGATTGAGGTCGAAGGTCCATATGGACGATTTGAGTTTTATAGTGATAGGCCACAAGTCTGGATTGGTGGCGGTGTCGGCATCGCTCCATTTATGGCTGGGTTAGATTATTTACACACGGTAAAAGCGCATCCGGCTACTTATCTGTTCTTCTGCTGCCATCATGCAGAGCAAGCCCTGTGTGATGAGCTTAAGCAGAAAGCATTGCGTGCAGGTGTCTCCCTCACAGTGATTGATTCAAGCATTGCGCCGCATTTGTCTGCCGAGACTATTGCTCGCCAGTGTGGTGATTTAAGTGGTTTTGAGTTTTTCTTTTGTGGCCCTGTTGCGTTTTCACGGACTTTAAAACAGGCGTTGAAGCCTTACCATGTAGACGTTGAAACTCAGTTCCATGAAGAGTTGTTTATGATGCGTTGAGTATTTGTTGTGAAATGGCCAAGCCCCATGTTTTCTAAGAATTACAGCACGAATGACAGCATGAACAACAGATAGTGACCTTGCGAAAAAGAATAGATAAATCAAGTCACTTACTTGAATAAAATTCATATTGCACTTCAATGTTATTCACTATGATCTTGCTCACGGTATGCTTCAATGGCACTGACCAATAAAGCATTATGGATACGATATTATGAGCAAATTAACCCTTCTTGATGGTGGCATGGGGCGTGAATTAAAAAGAATTGGCGCTCCTTTTTCTCAGCCACTTTGGAGCGCGCAAGCGCTGATTGAATCTCCACAACATGTTCGTTTAGCTCACCAAGGATTTATTGATAGCGGTGCCGACATCATCACGGTGAATAGCTATGCGTGTGTCCCTTTTCACTTGGGCGAGTCACTATATCAAACCGATGGTGCAAGGTTAGCGAACTTAGCCGCGCAGATTGCTGCGGAAGTAGCACAACAGTCAGAACGTCCGATTTTAGTGGCGGGTTCTATGCCACCGGCTATGGGAAGCTATCGGCCTGATCTCTTTCAAGCCGAAGTCGCACGAGCGATTTCACTCACTTTGTATCAAGCACAAGATCCTTATGTGGACGTCTGGTTAGCGGAGACGATTGCCAGTTTAGAAGAGTTGAGCATGATCCAATCGGTGTTTGCCTCATCAACCAAGCCTTGCTATTACGCACTGACTCTGAAAGATGACTCTAATATCGCACAATTGCGTTCTGGGCAGTCAGTGTCTGAAGCCGCAGAACAAATCTATTCTGCGGGTGGGGCGGGTATTTTCTTTAACTGCTCAATACCTGAGGTGATGGCTGATGCCATTCAACAGGCGAAAATGGTGTTGGAAGGCCGAGCGCAAAAGATTGAAATCGGCGTTTATGCAAACAGTTTTACGCCGATTAAATCGGATCACGCCGCTAACCAAACCGTACAAGCCATGCGTGAGTTTAGTGCAGAAGATTATCTCGCATTTGCCAAGCAGTGGTATGCCCTCGGTGCAACCGTGATCGGCGGATGTTGCGGCATCACCCCTCGCCATATTCAAGCACTTTATGAATGGAGGCGCAGTTTTGAAAAATCTTAATTATGGATTGGCTTTTCCTGCGATTGCGTTAGTGCTTGTTTTGTTAACGGTATCTGCGCTTTATCCAGCCACCTCTCAAGCGATGGCGGCGCAAGCTATGGGCTGGGTGAGCCACTGGTTTGGCTGGTTAGTACAGATGGCAAGTTTGGCGTTAGTGGTTTTTTTACTGTGGCTGGCGTGTTCGAAATACGGCCGCATTCGTTTAGGTGAAGAAAAAACCGAATACAGTAATTTTTCTTACGGCGGGATGATTTTTATCGCTGGCGTCGGGGGGTCACTCATCTACTGGGGGATAGGTGAGGCGATGTATTACTTTACAAACACCGCCGTTATTTTTCGAGCCTAAAAGTTAATCTGCTGCGGCATTGGGCGCTAACTAATTTTTTTTTTATTTGGGGATTACAGGCTGGGGGGTTTACTGCTTTTCATCGATTT